>CAMLOA010000357.1 GCA_946481445.1 uncultured Devosia sp.
GAGCAGCGGATTGAAAATCCGCGTGTCACTGGTTCGATTCCGGTCCCGGGCACCATTTCCTACACGCAAATTGGAACACGAGGCCCATATTGTCGGGGGCGGTGTCGTCTGCTCTATTGCATTGGCAATAGAGGGAAAAAGACATGCGCGTATTGGTGGGTTGCCTGCTCGGAGCGACATTTGTTCTTGCCGCGTCGGCGCAGGAAGGGCCGGAGCGCGTGCTTGCGCTTTATTGCGAGGGTGACGATGGCTGCGTGGCCTATCTGACGCCCTTCACCTATCCGCAGATGGATGCCCTGCTCGACAAGATGGGTACCCTCGAAGGGGAAGGGATGGGCAAGCCGGTCGTGTTCCTGCGCAACAATGCCGGAGACTGGGTGGACTATGTCGACAATCAGCGCTCGCTGGCCGAGATCAACGCCATGTTCGGCGGAAGTGGCGAGCCGCTGATGATTACCACCTATCCCGATCTCGGTGATATCCAGCCCGCCAGTGGCCAGTGGATGGTGACGGCCGGAACGGCCGCGGCGCAGGACTGCCCGCCCGGACTTGAAGATCAGCTGGCGGCCCTGAACCTGTTCGAGGCCGGCAATATCACCTTTGCCGCGCCCTTCATGCCGGAGCAGGCGCTTCCTGCGGCGGAGGCCCACTGGCTCAAGGTTGCGCCGAACAGCTATCGGGCCCAGCTGGCGCTGCCGGGCGCAGAGGCCCTGCGCGCCCGCTACGCACTCAGCGTCGATTCAGCCGACGCCCTGACGGGCAGTCTGCATGTCGTGGCCGAAATTCCGGGGCTGCCAGCCTGCACCATTACGCTGCCTGTTGCCTACGCCCGCCAGGGGTAATGTGCCCCGGTCTCAAGCTCCTGCTGGAGCGAGGGACCCCACTGGGCGCCGGCTGCTCTATGCGCCGGTTTCGATCAGCCGGACCTTGGCCTCGTCGCAGACCTGCCGGATGGCGAGGGAGGGGCAGCGGTCGGTGATGAAGGTGTGGACCTGCGACAGATGGGCGATGCGCACCGGGGCCGTACGTTCGAACTTGGTCGAATCGGCCACCAGGATGACCTGCCGGGCATTGGCGATGATGGCCTGGGCGACCTTGACTTCGCGGTAGTCGAAATCGAGCAGAGCGCCGTCCTCGTCGATGGCCGAAGTGCCGATCACCGCATAGTCCACCTTGAACTGCCGGATGAAATCGACGGCCGCCTCGCCCACCACGCCCCCATCGGAGCCGCGGACGACCCCGCCGGCGATGACCACCTCGATATTGGGATAGACGCGCATCCGGTTGGCGACGTTGATATTGTTGGTGATCACCATCAGGCCGGCATGATCCAGCAAAGCCTGGCTCACCGCCTCCGTCGTGGTGCCGATATTGATGAACAGCGACGCATTGCCCGGAATGATGGCCGCTGCCGCGCGCCCGATCGCGGTCTTTTCGCGCGCCGCGATCCGCCGGCGCGCTTCATATTCCATGTTCTCGACGCCCGAGGGGAACAGCGCGCCGCCATGCATGCGCTTGAGCAGGCCACGGTCGCACAGGTCGTTGAGGTCCTTGCGCACGGTCTGGGCGGTCACGCCGAGCTGCTCGGCCAGCGCTTCGACCAGCACCCGCCCGTGCTGCTTGGCCAGATCGACGATTTCGGCCTGCCGTTCGCTCAGATTCACTGCGCTTGATCCCCTGCCTTTCGCGTCAATCTGGCGCAAGGGCGGCCGCAACGCAACGCGAACGCATCGTTCTGCGCCGGATTCGAAACCGGATCGACGCAGAACGAAAGCGCCATGCGCTACCGCATGGCGGCGGCCCGTCGGTGCCCGGGTGGGCGCCGCCGCCCAGGCGCCCGGCTAGAACCTGAAGTTCACGCCGGCCTTGAGCGAATGGAAGTTGAGGCTTTCGGCAATGTCGACTTGCGCCCGGGAAGCGAATGCAATTGCGCACGGCGTGCCGGCTTTGCTCAAAGTCCCGCACCGGCGCGGGTACAGTTAACCAGCGGCTGAGAACTTGGGCGCATTTTGAAAGGGCTTTGGAACGGCGGTTTCATTCCCGCCCGCTAGTGTCCGGACCATGTAGGGGTAGAGATGATGATCGCCGACAGTGCCCTGCTGCTGCGTCTGCAAACTGAAGTGCTCGAAGCGGTTGCCGTGGGCGAGAGCCTCACCGCCATTGCCGATCTGCTCTGCCGCCGGGCCGAGGCGCTGGCGCCGGGCGCGATCTGCTCGATCCTCACTGTCGATGCCGCCGGGCTCCTGCACCCTTTGGCCGCACCCAGCCTGCCCGCCGAATATGGCGCCGCCATCGAGGGGCTGCCTTCCGGGCCCAAGGCCGGCTCCTGCGGTACGGCCGCTTGGCGCAATGCCGAAGTCGTGGTGTCCAGCATCGACACCGACCCGCTCTGGGAGGACTATCGCGCGCTGACCCAGCCGCTTGGTCTGATGGCCTGCTGGTCGAGCCCGATTACCGACCGGTCCGGCCGGGTCGTGGCCACCTTTGCCTTCTACTATCGCGAACCCCGCGGGCCGCATGCGCTGGAACGCAGCATCGTGCAGACCTGCGTGCATCTGTGCGCCATCGCCATCGAGCACCACGAGACCCAGGCGCGCAATCATCGGCTCGCCTATTACGATGCCCTGACCGGCCTGCCCAATCGCGGCCACTTCAACGACCTGCTGTCGGCAGCCATTGCCAAGGGCCAGCCCTTCGGCCTGCTGCTGGTCGATATCGATCACCTCAAGCTCGTCAACGACACCGTCGGCCACGTCTTCGGCGACATTCTCATCCGCACCGTGGCCGAACGCATCGCCACCTGCGATCCCGCCGCCACCGCCTGTCGCCTGGGCGGCGACGAATTCGCCGTCCTGGTGAATGGCTGCTCGAGCCTCAGCCAGCTCAACGGCGCGGCCCAGCGCATGCTGGCGGCCGTCTCCGGCCTGATTGCGGCCGGCGACCAGACCCTTGACCCCCATGTCACGGCGGGCGGCGCATTGTTCGGACCCGATGGCATCGATGCGGCCACCCTGAGTCAGAATGCCGATTTCGCGCTCTACCATGCCAAGGAGACCCGTCGCGGCAGCTACATGCATTTCGTGCCTGGGCTGCGCACCTCCATGATCGAGCGTGCGCATATGGTGCGAGACACCGACCTGGCAATGAGCGAGGGGCGCATGCTGGCGCACTATCAGCCCATCGTCCGCCTCGACACCGGCGAGATTGTCGGGCTCGAGGCGCTCGCCCGCATGCGCACGGCCGATGGGCGTATCGCCGCGGCAGGCGAATTCCATGCTGCCCTGGCCGATCCGCGCATCGCCTGGCAGCTGACCGGCCAGATCCTTGCCCAGGTGGCGCGCGACATCCGGCACTGGCTCGATCTGGGGATCGATTTCCAGCATGTCGGCATCAACGTCACCACCGGCGACTT
>CAMLOA010000358.1 GCA_946481445.1 uncultured Devosia sp.
CCTGGCCATTATCAGCGATACGCAGCCGGTGGGCGATCCGGGCGTGCCGGTCATCATCGTCAAGGATGTGCGGGCCGCCTATGCCCGTGCCGCCAGCCGCATATTCGAGCCGCAGCCGGAAATCACCGTCGCGGTCACCGGCACCAATGGCAAGACCTCGGTGGCGTCCTTCGTGCGCCAGATCTGGACCTATGCCGGCATTCCGGGCGCGAGCATCGGCACGCTGGGCGTCGAAACCGCTTCCCGCCTGATCGAAGGCAGCCTGACCACCCCCGACTCGCGCACGCTGCACCAGTCGATGCGGGCGCTCAAGGCGCAGGGGATCAACCATGTGGCGCTCGAAGCCTCCAGCCATGGCCTGGACCAACGCCGGCTGGACGGCATTCACTTCGAGGCCGTGGCCTTCACCAATCTCAGCCGCGACCATCTCGACTACCACGCCGACATGGACGAATACCGCAACGCCAAGTTGCGCCTGTTCACCGACTTGCTGGTCGATAGCGGCCCGGCCGTGGTCAATGTCGACGATCCCGAACACGAGCCCTTCATGTTTGCCGCGCTCAGTGCCAGCGCCACCCTGCTGACCGTCGGTCGCGAGGGCGCCTATATCGAGGTGCTGTCGATCGAGCCGGAAGGCTATGGGCAACGTGTCGTCGTGCGCCATGTCGGCGAGAAGCTCAGCTTTCACCTGCCCCTGACCGGCGAGTTCCAGGTCAGCAATGCCATCATTGCGGCGGCTCTCGCCATGTCGACGGGCGTGGACAAGTCGCAGGCCTTCCCCGCGCTCAGCGAACTCAAGGGTGCCAAGGGCCGGCTCGAACTGGTGGCCGAGCACAATGGCGCGGCCATATTCGTGGACTATTCGCACAAGCCCGTGGCGCTGGAATCGGCGCTCGCGTCCCTGCGTCCCTATGCCAAGAACAAGCTCAAGGTGGTGTTCGGCGCCGGCGGCGATCGCGACAAGGGCAAGCGGCCGATGATGGGCGAAGTGGCCCAGCGCATGGCCGACGAGGTGATCGTCACCGACGACAACCCGCGCACCGAGGATGCCAGGACCATCCGCGCCGAAATCCTGGCGGCGGCCAAGGGGGCCAAGGAGATCGGCGATCGCAAGGCCGCCATCACCGAGGCCGTAAAATCGCTCAACTCCGGTGACGTCCTGCTCATCGCCGGCAAGGGGCACGAGGACTACCAGATCATCGGGACCACCAAGCACCATTTCTCCGACCATGAGGCGGTGGCCGAGGCCATCAAGGGCAAGTAACATGGGCCTGGGGGGCTGGCCTTGTCCGATCAAGACGCAACCCCCACCCTTGATTCTCTCCCTGCAAGCGGGAGGGAAGCCCGTCCGGTGCAGAGCCGCTATTGCTTCTGAACCCAGCTGCCCGTCGCTTCCTCCAGCCAATAGGGACCAGGGTAAGGGTGCTGCGCCATCGTGAAGCTGTGAGGCCTCAAGCATGACCCAACCCCTCTACACCGTCGCCGACATCCTCGCTGCCACCGGCGGCTCCACCGATCTGGACCCGGCCACACCCATCAACTCGGTCTCCATCGACTCGCGCGAGCTGGGTCCGGACGCCCTGTTCGTGGCCATCAAGGGCGACCGCTTCGACGGGCACGACTTCGTCGACAAGGCGCTGGAGAATGGCGCTGTTGCCGCCCTCGTGCATCGGGGCGAGGGCCCAGGTCGGATCCTGGTCGGAGATGCGCTCGAGGGGCTGCGCGCCATGGGGCGCGCCGCGCGGTCCCGCAGCCGCGCCATCGTGGTGGGCGTCACCGGCAGCGTGGGCAAGACCTCCACCAAGGAAGCCGTTCGAACGGTGTTCGAGGCAGCCGGGCAGACCCACGCCTCGATCAAGAGCTTCAACAATCACTGGGGCGTGCCGCTGATGCTGGCGCGCTTCCCGGCCGAGGCCCAGTTCGGGGTGTTCGAGATGGGCATGAGCGGGCCGGAGGAAATCCGTCCGCTGGCGCAGATGGTCCGCCCGCATGTCGCGGTGATCACCACCATAGCCCCGGCGCATCTGGAAGCCTTCGGCTCGCTCGATGGCATTGCCCGGGCCAAGGCCGAGATCTTTTCCGGACTCGAACCGGGTGGCACCGCCGTGCTCAATGCCGATCATGCGCATCTGGGCGTGCTGCTGGACGAGGCCAATGCGGCCGGCGTGCGCAACATCGTCACCTATGGAGAGGCGCGCGGCGCTGATTGGCAGATCGTGGATATTCAGGCGGCGGCCGACCACAGCTTTGCCACCATCGTGCAGGGCGACCAGCGCCACGCCCTGGTGCTCAACGTGCCTGGCCGCCACATGATTGCCAATGCCACGGCGGCGCTGGTGGTGGGGCACCTGGCGGGTGTGGAGCCGGAAGTCGCATTGCGGGCGCTGGCCGGGTTCGGCGCCCAGCCGGGCCGGGGGCAGCGGCTGGTGCTGGGGCCGCAGGAGCGGCCGCTGGTCCTCACCGACGAGAGCTACAATGCCAATACGGCATCCATGATGGCGGCGCTCGATGTGTTCGCCGGCCAGTCGGCGCCGGGCGGGCGCAAGGTGCTGATCCTGGGCGACATGCTCGAGCTGGGCGAGCGCAGCGCCGAGCTCCATGCCAGCCTGATGCCGGCCGTGCTCGCCTCGGGGGCCGATCGGGTCTATCTGGTGGGCACCAATATGGGGGCCCTGGCCGAGGCCCTGGGCCCGGCGATTGTTGCCGCCCACACACAGACGGCGGCCGACATGGCGGACACCGTGCTGGCGGGCCTTGCCTATGGCGATGCAGTTATGGTCAAAGGCTCCAACGGTGTGGGGCTGGCGGGCATCGTCACGAAGATCCGCGATACGTTCGCGCGTAACTAGCCTCCACGCAGCAAGGAACCGTCCCTTCATGCTCTACTTCCTCGGCCAGCTCGGCGAAGCCTTCGCAGCGTTCAACGTGTTCCGCTACATCACCTTCCGCACCGCCGGAGCCGTGGTGACCGCGCTGTTCTTCGTCTTCCTGTTCGGGCCCGGGATGATCGCCCTGCTGCGCCTCAAGCAGGGCAAGGGGCAGCCGATCCGCGAGGACGGTCCCGCCGGGCACCTGCTGACCAAGAAGGGCACGCCCACCATGGGCGGCCTGATGATCCTTTCGGGCGCGGTGATATCCACCCTGCTGTGGAGCAACCTGACCAACGGCTATGTGTGGGTGGTGCTGTTCGTCACCATCGGCTTTGGCGCCATCGGGTTCTATGACGACTACCTCAAGGTCAAGCGCATGAGCCATGCCGGCTTCGGCTCGCGGCAGCGCCTGCTGCTCGAAGCGCTGATCGGCGGCATCGCGGCTTTCGCCATCTCCCAGCTCGCCTCGGGCGCCTACGGCACCTCGCTGCTCTTCCCCTTCGTCAAGGACCTGGCCGTCAACCTGGGCTATTTCTACA
>CAMLOA010000359.1 GCA_946481445.1 uncultured Devosia sp.
GGCCATCAAGGTCGGCTATCGCGCGGCCATACATGAAGCCATAATCGGTGGCGGCGCGCTGTTCGCGGCCGCCGGCCGCGAGCGCGGCGTTGGCAATGCCGTCCACGGCGTCGCGGCTGTCGCGGGAGAGGGCATAGAGCGCGCCGATCTCGGCCTTGGCGTCGGGGATTGGCGTGCCGGTAAATTCGCGGAACTTGTCGTGCGTCAGCAGCATGACGAATATGGTGTCGCTGACCACGATGCAGGCGGCGGTCTCGTCGGTGAACTGCGGATTGTGCTCGAAGCCGAGCGCCTTGTAATAGGCCATCGACGCCTTGAGGTCGCGCACCGGCAGGTTGACGAAGATCATGTCGGCCATTTCAAACTCCTATGGTGTTGTGAGGCGGCTCATTTCCGCCATTTCACTTGCAGCGACGAGCAGGCCAAGCCAGTTTCGACACTCTGGTTGATTTCGGAGGCATTATGAAGACGGCACTCACCCTTTCGGGGTCCATCCGCAAGGGGTCCTATAACCGCATCCTGCAGCAGCATATGGGACGCAAGCTCAGTGCAGCCGGCGTTGCCGTCACCGAGATCGATCTGGGCGATTTCGACATGCCCATCTTCAACGAGGACCTCGAGCCCGACCACGTGCCTGAAGCCGCCGCGCGGCTGGCCGAGCTGTGGCGGAGCCATGACATCGTCTTCATCGCCACGCCCGAATATAATGGCGGCGTGCCACCGCTGCTGGTCAATGCCGTCACCTGGATCAGCCGGCAGAAGCCGAGCCCCTTCCGCCACGCCGTGTTCGGCATTGGCGGGGTCAGCTCGGGCAAGTATGGCACCATCTGGTCGCTCAGCCATTTGCGCGATTCGCTGACCAAGGTGGGCGCCCTGATCGTGCCGACACTGCTCGGTATCGGCCCTGCCGAGGCCGCCTTCGACGACGAGGGCAATCCGGTTGAACCGGGCATCATCCGCAAGGTGGATGCCATGGTCGGCGAACTGACCCAGTTCAGGCGGGGGTAGACGGCCATGATCGCGCTCTATGTCACCCACCCCCAGGTGCGCATGGATCCGGATATCCCGGTGCCCCTCTGGGGGCTGAGCGATCTGGGGCTGGCGCGGGCCCGGGCTTTTGCCAGAAGCGGCGCGGTGCCGCCGGGCGCAAGGGTATTTTCCAGCCGCGAGCGCAAGGCGCTGGAGCTGGCCGAGCTGGTCGCCGAGGCCGCCGGGACGCTGGTGATGAGCGATCACCTCATGGGCGAGAACGATCGCAGCAGCACCGGTTTCCTGCCGCCGGCCCTGTTCGAGGCCACCGCCGATGCCTTCTTCGCGCATCCGCGCAAGAGCGTCGACGGCTGGGAGCGGGCGATCGATGCCCAGGCGCGCATCGTGGAAACGGTGATGACCGCGCTCGACAGCGTGCCCGCGCATGTGCCGGCCATTTTTTGCGGCCATGGCGCCGTGGGCACCCTGCTCAAGTGTCACATCGCCCATCGTCCCATCAGCCGGCGGGAGGACCAGGGCCATGCCGGCGGGCCCGGCGGCGGCAACGGTTTTCTGTTCGATGTGCCCGGCCGCCGTCTGGTGAGCGACTGGATGCCGCTCGAAGCCATCGGCCCGGGATGGGAGCGGCCGTGAGCGGCCCATGGGTTGCCCCCGGCCGCGAATTGCTCTAGTCCGGCAGCATCATCGACATCGGAGGAAGACTCATGGCTGGCCAGTTGATCGTGGGCCTCGACGTTTCGTCACGCGCGCGCGCCGAGGAAATCGTGGCGCTCCTCGGGGATACGGTGGATTTCTACAAGATCGGCTACCAGTGCTTCTATGGCGCGGATGGCTATTCGCTCGGAAAGGCCCTGCTGAAGGCGGGCAAGAAAGTATTCTTCGATCTCAAGCTGCTCGATATCGACAACACGGTCGAAAAAGGCGTAGCGGCGATCGCCGAGACCGGCGCAACCATGCTCACCGTGCATGCCTATCCCAAGACCATGCGCGCCGCGGCCAGGGCGGCCAGCGGCAGCAGCCTGTGCGTGCTGGGCGTCACCGTCCTCACTTCGATGGACGACAAGGACGTCAAGGAAGCCGGCTATGAGCGGGATGCGGCAGGCCTGGTCGCCCTGCGGGCGCAGCAGGCGCTCGAGGCCGGCATTGGCGGCGTCGTCGCCTCCCCGCATGAGGCCGAAATGGTGCGCACGATTGTCGGGCCGCGCATGGCCATCGTCACGCCCGGCATCCGGCCGGCCGGGGCCGAGCGGGGGGACCAGAAGCGCGTCATGGGTCCGGGTGAAGCCCTGGCCGCCGGGGCCAGCCATCTTGTCGTCGCCCGCCCGATCATCGAGGCCGCCGACCCGGCCGCAGCCGCGCGCGCCATCCTGGCCGAAATGAATACCGGCCTCAGGGTGGCATGATGCGGCTCTCGGCCTGTATCGAAATGCTGTTCGTCCCGGAGACGGACGACTTTGCCCGCCGCATTCACCTGGCCAGGGCGGAAGGCTTCGACCTCGTCGAGTTCTGGCTGTGGTCCAACAAGGATCTCGACGCCGTCGAACGCGCGCTGCAGGAAACCGGCGTCAAACTGGCCGGCATCGTCGCCGAGCCCTTTGCCGAACTGACGCGCGAGACCGATCACGACCGGTTCCTTGCCGGCCTCGAGAAAAGCCGCGACGTCGCCCTGCGCCTGGGCGCTCCGGTCCTGATCTGCCAGTCCGGGCCCCTGCTGGCCGGGGTGGACCGCGCCCGCCAGCACGACGCCCTGACCCTCGCCATGGCGCGCGCCGCCGACGTGCTCAAGGGGTCGGGCGTGACGCTGGGGCTCGAACCGCTCAACGACCGTGTCGACCACCCCGGCTATTATCTCACCAGCTCCGCCGAGGGCTTCGCCATTGCCGACGCGGTCAACCGCCCGGAAATCGGCATTACCTACGATCTCTACCATTCCATGGTCATGGGCGAAGACCCCGAGAGCGTCGCCGCCGGCCATATCGAGCGCATCCTCCACGTCCACGCCGCCGATCATCCCGGCCGGAATGAACCCGGCAGCGGGCAATTGCCGCTCCGGCAGAAGCTCGACTGGCTGGAGGCCCAGGGTTATGCGGGGGCCGTGGGGCTGGAATTCAGGCCGACGGGGACGACGACGGCGGCGCTGGAGGCTATGCGCGGCAGCCTTGGACCTTAGGGCTGCTCCTCGTCATGCGCCCCTTTGGGGCACCGTCGGATCAGGTCCGAGGGCAGGCTCTTCCCCACAGGGACGAAGAGAGCAGGTTACCCCGCCAGCCCGTGCTGCTCGCTCAGATCCTGCAGATCGAGCTGCGGGCGGGCGCCGATATGGCTGATGACTTCCGATGCCGCCAGGCATCCGGTCTTGAGCGCCGATTCGAGGGTCTGCCCGCGCGCCATGCCGAGCAGGAAGC
>CAMLOA010000360.1 GCA_946481445.1 uncultured Devosia sp.
TCATGCGATTGATAACGCGCAATCAGCGCAAGTGGTGGACTTGATCAGCGTAGCCTTAACGTTCTGGCCCCTTGCTCGGTAGTGGATGAGAGCCCGGTGTCAGGTCCGCCTTCCTCGCTACCATGACCTGGTTCAGCCTCTGGTCGCTGAACCTCAATCGGCACGCTCCCCTCCGTCGCCGGACATTGCAGCCCATCGCCGCCGACGGCGAAGCCCATCCTGCCTGCGATCGGCGGCCGCAGCCTGTGGCACCTGGTCCGTTTGTGGACGCGTCTCTTGCCTCCGCGTTCTGCATAACGTTGATTGCCGCTCATCTCGCTGAAAAGGCTGATTAGTAATGTCCGGCCTTGGCTAGAAATGTCGCATCGTGCTGAGGGGAACGAGCGATGGCCGAGACACCAGGGATGATGGGCACGCCAGCACCAGCGTCACAACCGGCTGCCGGCGGCCAGGTGACGCAGCCACAGGCCGGGGCGCTGCCCGGCTGGCGCGATGACCAGCACCACCAGTGGAGCCGAGACCCCGGCCGTGGGCGGCGGCATCGCTGATGCCTCCCCCCTTTGGAGGGATGGCGCCCACCGATCGCCACCGGCACAGTTTGACCCGGGCCGGCGCAGTCGCAGCTTCGGCGCGCGGGATGGGCTTCGGGCCCGATCGCGCTGGCTCGACCCCGAGACGCATCACTCCGGCTTCGATCCCGCCCGCACCCTACTGATCCGACCATGAAACGATGGCATTGGCTCGCGACTGCAGCGCCGCTCGCAACCTGGACGGCGACCTTGGCTGCGACACGCTGCAACTGCAGCGCGAGCGGATCGACGCGATCAAGGTCTCAATCACGGCGACTCAATTGATTGCGCGGGGCGCTGCGACGCGTGGCGTGATGCAAGCTACGGCGGACCCGGGGCGCACAGTCCGGCAGGACGACCTGGAACGCGACGTCAGTCGCCCCTGAGAAGCGCGCCGCATGCGCCGCTGTGGCCGCTCTTTCAAGCGTCAAGTGCCGATGCTGCCGCCGTCGTTGAGCAAAGTGAGCAGAGCTTCGTAGCCGCGTGGCAAGCTGCGATGTGGCGAAGATGTGCTGCGAAGTCTTGATGACCTTCTATGCATGTGCTACTTTCTTGGCCACCGGCATCGCACAGCTGAAGGTGCAGCCGATCTAGGAGACGCTCAGTACGCCAGCAGTAGTCATCTTCCCTAATACCACGCGGGAGCGTCGCCGGTATGGCGCTCATGAGCGTGATACCCACTACGGTTCTAGCTGATTGGTGCTGACGGGCACCTTTCTCAAGACGGGAGCCATGGCCCTTTGGGCTTTGGCGATTAAGGCAGTTTCTTGGGCCAACCCGGTTTCAAGTCGACGCCTTTGCACAACGCTTCGCCCGGTCATAAGAAGGACTGGCCCGAAGGGTTCACCGCACTCGGTTGGCACGCCAACGGAGATGCCGGCCAAATCAGGGCCAGCTCGGCGCATAGTGCCATGGCCCAAGAGCGCCAGTTGCTACAAAGGCATGGCGCTCTCCAAACACCCATGCCCAGGACCCGGACCTGGCAATCAATACCGGCGGCGTCGAGCAAGCTCGTCATGCGACGCCCTGATTCGCAGCGAACAACTTGGCCAGCACCGGGGCTGGCCGCATCACCAAATGCAGTAGATCTTTACTTTGGAGACCCGAAATGCCGATTGATTCCCAAACCACGCTGGTCGGCCCACCGCACGACCTTTACCCAGCGATTAATCAGTTCTTGGCATCTGAACGTCCCTATCCGCCTGGCACGACGATTCTCTTTGGGATCATCCAGGTCAACCATCCACCAGCCACCCCATCTGAGCCCCTCCGATTAACCCAGGACGGGCGACCGGACCAGAGGTACGCCAAGGGTGAGGCTCGAAATGAGCGGCAGCGGCATGGCGACGCTCAAGGTGGTCAAACACGCCGACGCTGCATCTAATACGGTTGCAACCCGGAGCAGCGCATACTCGGCGGTGCGCTGCTTCCTCCTGACGGCCGGATCGCAAACAACGTCAGCCGAGGAGCCCATCGTCTTGCATAAATCGGTTTGTCGTCGGCAAGGGTGCGCTGCTGGCTTTAACCTGAAAAAGGCCGCCCCCGCAGGGGCGGCCGGTGGGACAACGGCATGTGGCCGTGCCAGCGCATTCAGCGCTGGCAACTGGACATCCGTTGCGTCATCGCTTGTCCTGACCCGGCCACTCCACCCTTTGACGGGGGCGGCTTGCCATTCCAGCCTCAGGCGGGCCAGGAGGTTCCAGCGCTCGGCCAGCGGCACGGTGCGCAGCGCTGCAGTGGATGCGGCAACATCAACCCCAGCGCGCGGCGCCGTCGACGGCGATCGGGCTCGCCGCCGGCACCGGCCAGTCGTCCATTGCCGCCTGCGGCGCATCCGCCCCATCCCGAGTCCGCCGCAGGTTCTCCACCGCCCCCCCGGGACAGCCGGCTACCCGAGCTGCTCGGTGCCGCGCACTGCCCCAGGCCAGCCTGCCATTGCAGGCCATACCGCCAACCACGGCTGCAGCCACTGTGCCTGCAAGTCCCACCATGGCAGCCACAGGAGGCGCTGCCACTCCAGGTCTGGCCGCCCTACGGGCGCTCAGAATCGCGTATGAACCATCTATCCTCCCTACATGGCCGGCGTCTTTGCCGCCGCGCCCGCGCATGAAGGACGATCCAGACCGCCAGGCGGTGCGCAGGCTGCAGACGCTGGTTCAGCGCGAGACCGGCGCGCCGCTGTGCCATGACGCCGAGCGCGAGATGGCGGAGATCGTGCGACGTGCCCGCGGCCTAGGCCCCGATCCCGACGAGCAGGTGCCGTTCGAGAGTCGCGAAGTAACGATCCTGCTCGCGGACTTGCGGGGCTTCACCGCGATCTCGGCGAGCGAGCCGGCCGGCCACGTGATCGAGCTGCTCAATCGCTGCCTCGGCTGCATGAGCGAGGTTGTGTTCCGACATCACGGCATGATCGACAAGTTCATGGGCGACTCGATCATGGTGCTGTTCGGCGCGCCGATCCAGCGCGAGGACGACGTCGCGCGTGCGCTCACCTGCTCGATCGAAATGCAGATCGCGATGCAGGAGTTCAACGCCCAGGGCCGCGAACGCGACCTGCCGGCGCTGTACATGGGTATCGGAATCAACACCGGCGACGTGATGGCCGGCCGCTTCGGCACCGCGGCGTACTCCGAATACACGGTGATCGGCGACGAGGTCAACTTGGCGTCGCGGATCGAGGCCTTCAGCCTGCGGGGACAGGTGCTGATCAGTGAGGCCACGTACCGCCGCTGCGATGCATTGGTCGAGGTCAGCGAGCCGATGGAGGTCTACGTCAAAGGCAAGCCGCAGCCGGTGAGGCTGCGCGAGTTGCTGTC
>CAMLOA010000361.1 GCA_946481445.1 uncultured Devosia sp.
AGGCCCACCCGGTAGCGCGAGCAAGAGGGCAGCCTTTTTCAGCTCAAATATCCAAGAGGCCGAAATATGCAGCGCCCGTTCTGCTTCATACAGAACCGGCGCTCTTGGCCATCAGTTGCGTGGCGTAGCTGCAAGATCAGCAGCAAGGGCCGCCTGGACTTGCTGCTGCGCGGCATTGACCGCCTGCTGCTGGGCCTGTTTGGCCTGCGCCATTGCACCCTGTTGCCCACTCGGCCCCATCGCGGCCTCTGCCTGCGCAATGGAGGCCGCCGCCAATTGTTCAGCGGCTGCCATGCTGGACTGCGCAATCTGCTTCTGGGCAGCGGCCTGGGCCCGCTGGTTCGCAGTTACCACCGACTGTTCGGCACGCTGATCGGCAACGGTATGAGTGGCTGCCAGAGCCGGCGCCGACAGAGTCAGCGTGGTAGTGATGACTGCAAGAACAAATCTGGCTCGCATGACGCCGTCTCCTTGTGACAGGAAAAGACTAGCGCACGGCTTCTACCAAACCACATCAGCATTCATTCAAATGCGACAGAGTGCGGTAAGACTCTGCCTACTTCGTCCCGTACATGCGATCGCCCGCATCGCCCAGGCCGGGGACGATATAGCCCTTCTCGTTGAGATGGCTGTCGATGGAGGCGGTGAAGACCGGCACATCGGGATGGGCTTCCGAAAAATTCTTGATGCCTTCGGGAGCCGCCAGAAGGCAGAGGAAGCGGATATTGTTGGCGCCGCGCTCCTTGAGCTTCTCGATCGCCGCCGTGGCCGAATTGCCGGTGGCCAGCATGGGGTCCACCACGATGATCAGGCGATCCTCCAGATTGGACGGCGCCTTGAAGTAGTATTCGACAGGCTCGAGCGTTTCATGGTCGCGATAGATGCCGATATGGGCAACGCGGGCGGCCGGAACCAGGTCGAGCATGCCATCGAGCAAACCATTGCCGGCGCGCAGGATGGAGGCGAAGACCAGCTTCTTGCCCTTGATGGCCGGGGACTCCATTGCCGCCATCGGGGTTTCGATGGGGATCATCTCCAGCTCGATGTCGCGCGTCACCTCATAGCACATGAGGTGGGCGATCTCGCGCAGCAGGCGCCGGAAACCGGCTATGGAGGTCTCCTTGTTGCGCATGATGGTCAGCTTGTGCTGGATCAGCGGGTGATCGATGACGGTGACATTGCCCACGGTCTTGCTCATGCGATCACCTCTTGTGCAAATGGCTACAGGAAAGACGTGCCGTGACGGCCGGGCGCGAGGCCAAGCCAGGCGGCGATGCTCTCACCTATATCAGCGAAGGTCTGCCGAATGCCAATCTCGCCCTGCGACAGGGCTGGGGAAAAGACCAGGATCGGCACCTGTTCGCGGGTGTGATCGGTGCCCGGCCAGGTCGGATCGTTGCCGTGGTCGGCGCTGAGCACCAGCAGATCGTCCTGGCGCAGCTTGTTGATGATCTCGGGCAGCCGGGAATCGAAGTATTCGAGCGCCGCCGCATAGCCCGGCACATCGCGGCGATGGCCGTATTCGCTGTCGAAATCGACGAAATTGGTCATGATGAAGGCACGGTCGGCGGCCATTTCCATGGCGTCGAGCGTCTTGTCGAAGAGCTGCGGCAGGCCGGTACCCTTGATCTTGTGGGTCACGCCGTTCCCGGCATAGATGTCGGAAATCTTGCCGATGGCATAAACCTGGTTGCCCGCAGCCTGGTTGCGATCGAGCAGGGTGGGTTCAGGCGGGGAGATGGCAAAGTCGCGCCGGTTGCCGGTGCGCTTGAAGCTCTGGGCATCCTCGCCGACGAAGGGGCGGGCGATAACCCGGCCGATCATCAGCGGCTTGGTGAGTTCGAAGGCGATCTGGCAGATCTCGTAGAGCCGTTCGAGCCCGAAATGGGTCTCATGCGCGGCGATCTGAAAGACGCTGTCGATGGAGGTATAGCAGATGGGCTTGCCGGTGCGGATCGACTCCTCACCCAGTTCGGCGATCACCGTCGTGCCCGAGGCGTGCTTGTCGCCCAGGATTCCCGGCAGCTTTGCCCGCTTGACGAATTCGGCGATCAGCTCGGGCGGAAAAGTCGGTTCGGTCTGGGGGAAATAGCCCCAGTCGAAGGGCACCGGCACGCCGGCGATCTCCCAATGGCCCGACGGGGTGTCCTTGCCCCTGGAAACCTCGCGACCGACCCCGAAGCGCCCGCCCCTGGCTTTGGCCGAGAGGCCTGGCGGCAGGGTGCCGGTGGAAAGCTGGATGGCGGCGCCGATGCCGAGGGAATCGAGATTTGGCACGCGGAGCGGACCGGCCCTGAGGCCAGGACGATCGGCCTTGCCGGCAGCGGCCCATTCGGCGATATGGCCAAAGGTGTTGGAGCCGACATCGCCATATTTGTCGGCGTCCGGCGCGCCGCCAATGCCGACGCTGTCGAGAATGCAGAGAATGGCGCGGGGCATAGTGGGCTCCTTCAAGCTAACCACCGCCTCATTCCCGCGAAGGCGGAAACCTCTGTTCGCGATGGCAGAAGTGTCACGGAGGTCCCCGCTTTCGCGGGACTGACCTCGTGGGTGGGTTGTCAGGTCGGCGGGATGTTGTCGGCGATCAGCGGGAATGACGGTGCGTCGCTGCCCAGCCGATAGGCGGCCTTGAGGCGCGCTTCGGCGTCGGCGGCGCTGGCCTCGTCGGCAGCATGGATGCGTGCGATCGGCGTCTGCGCATCCACCTTGGCGCCCAGGCCCGCCAGACGGTCGAAGCCGACGCGGTGGTCGATGGTGTCGGAGGGCATGGTGCGACCGCCCCCCAGCGCCACCACGGCCATGCCGACGGCACGGGTATCGATGGCGGCGATCGTCCCCTGACCAGTCGCAAAGATGTCGCGGACGATCGGTGCGGGGGCCAGGTAGCGATCCATGTGCGCGACGAAATCGGCCGGACCGCCCAGGGCGGTCACCATGCGGGAGAAATGCTCGGTGGCGCGGCCGGTATCGAGGGCATCATCCACCATCTTGCGGGCGGTGGCGGCGTCGGGGGCCGTCCCGGTCATCAGCGCGACCTGGGCGCACAGCGCCTGGGTCACCTCGCGCAGGCGCGGATCCTGGTGCGCGCCGGTGAGGTAATCCACCGCGTTCCTGACTTCGAGCCCGTTGCCTGCCGCGCTGGCCAGCGGCTCGTTCATGTCGGTGATCAGCGCGCCGGTCTTCATGCCGGCGCCATTGGCCACGGTGACGAGGCTGCGGGCGAGATCGCGCGACTTTTCGAGCGTGGGCATGAAGGCACCCGAGCCGGTCTTGACGTCGAGGATCAGCGCGTGGAGGCCCGCCGCCAGCTTCTTGGAAAGGATGGAGGCGGTGATGAGCGAAATGGACTCCACCGTGCCGGTGACGTCGCGGATGGCGTAGAG
>CAMLOA010000362.1 GCA_946481445.1 uncultured Devosia sp.
ACAGGGCCTCGCTGGCCTGGTTGATCCAGCCATTGCGGCCCCAGATCGAGAGCAGGCCGAAGGCCACCACCATGCCGGGTGTGACGATGGCGGCGGCAAAGAGCCCCACCACCAGGTCGCGGCCGGGGAAGCGCAGCCGGTTGAGGGCCCAGGCCAGGGCCGTCCCGGCCAGGAGCGACAGCAGCGTGGTGAGGCCCGCCTGGATGGAGGTCATGCGCAAGAGGTGGGGGATGTCGACGCGCGCGGCACTGCCGCCGCCACTACCGGCATCGGCCGCCGCCAGGATGGCCCAGAGCACCGCCGCAATCAGCGCCGTGATGGCAGTCGCCAGCGTGGCGGCTGCCGCAATGCGCAGGGGACGGCGGGGCAGGGTCAGTTTTGACATTGTTGTCCCCTGTCTCGCCACGCCCGGGGGCCTGCCCCTCCCCCTTGTGGGGAGGGAGTGAGGGTGGGGGTGCCCATGGGCGCGATCCCTCGGGTTGTTGCCTACTGCACCGCCGCCAGCATTTCGTCGATCCAGCGCTGGCTGTTGGCGGCGATTTCCTCGTCGCTCAGGGTCAGCGTGGTCGCCGGCTGGGGTAGGGTGGCAAAGGTGGGGTCGAGCTTGTCGCCCAGCTCGGTCACCGGCAGCATCCAGTTCGTCGTCGGGATGACGGCCTGGCCGTCCACGCTCACCAGGTACTCGAGAAACCGGCGCGCCAGGTCCTGCTTGTCCGAGGCCTTGAGGATGCCGGCCACTTCGGTCTGGGCCAGGTGCCCCTCGCTGAACAGGGCGGCGTGGATGGTCTCATCCCCCTCGGCGATGATGTGATAGGCCGGCGAGGTCGAATAGGAGAGGGCCATGTCCGCCTCGCCCTCGAGGAAGAGGTTGTAGCTTTCGCTCCATTCGCGGGTGACGGTGAGGATATGCGGCTTGAGGCCGGCCCAGATTTCGGGCGCACGATCCCCGTATGCCGCGGCGATCCACAGCACCAGGCCAAGGCCCGGCGTTGCCGAGCGGGGGTCCTGCACCACGATCTTGAAGTCCTCGGGCAGGGCGATCAGCTCCTCGAACGAGGCGGGCGGGGTTGCCACGCTGTCCTCGTCATAGACGAAGGCGAAGTGGGCATAGTCGAAAGGCACGAACTGGGCATCGGTCCATTCCCCCGGCAGGGCCAGGTTGTCCAGTGCCAGGCCATGGTCGGCGAACAGGCCCGTGGCGCGGGCTTCTCCGGCAATGGCTGTGTCGAGGCCCAGGATCAGGTCGGCTTCGGTTGTGTCGCCTTCCAACTGCACGCGGCGCAGCGTGCCGATGGAGCTGTCGGCGGCGATGAACTCGACGATGCAGCCACCGCAAATGGCCTCGAAACCGGCCTTGAGGCCGGGTCCGGGGCCCCATTCGGCGGCGAAGCCGTCATAGGTATAGATCTTGAGGATAGGCACTTCCTCGGCGGCGACGGGCGCGGCGCAGAGGCCTGCGAGGACCGCAGCAACGAGGCGGATGGATTTGACCATTGGGTCATCCCTTCGTTTCTTGCGGCCATGAAGAAGGGGGATGCGTGTTCAATGGTGAGGGTGCGTGAGAGCACCCTTGCCATCTCGAACTTCCTCCGCCAGCATGACCTGGTTCAGGTTCAATGGGTAACTCTCAGCTCCGGTTTGACCGGAACACCCCAGCGAGACGCCCCGATATCTATTGAGAGAAGTGTGACAGTGCAAGTGACTTCCGCGACAGCGGCGGATGCGCCTTTGATTGTGTTCGACAGGCCCATGGCCATTGTGGGCGGCGGCGGCGTGGCGCCCGGGCTGCTAGAGGAGCTTGCCGCGCGCGGGGTCGCGCTGGTCGGGGCCGATGGGGGCGCCGATGCCATCGGCGATGCTGGGCTGATGCCGCAGGCCATCATCGGCGACCTCGATTCCCTCAGCGACCGAACCGCCTGGGAAGCACAGACCCGGGTCATCCACATCCCCGAGCAGGTGACCACCGATTTCCAGAAAGCACTCTATTCCACGCAGGCGCCCGTCACTCTGGCGCTGGGCATGACCGGCAAGCGCCTCGACCATACCCTGGCCGCGCTTAGCGCCGTGCTGCAATATGCGCCCCTCCGCAAGCTCCTGCTGGTTGATGAGGTCGATGTGGCGCTGGCGGTTACCGGGCCAATCCGGTTTTCGGCCGGTCTGCGCGAGCGCGTCTCCATTCACCCGCTGGTGCCGATCAGCTTTGTCTCCTCGGCCGGGCTGTTCTATCCCATGGATGGCCTCACACTGGAGCCCGGCGGCCTGATCGGCACGTCCAACGAAGGCACCGGCGGGCCCGTCGAGGTGATCCCGGCCGACGAGACGCCCTGGTTGCTGATCCTGGGCAAGGAGCGGCTCTGGGACCTGGTGGCGGCGCTGGAATAGGCAGCGATTGCCGCGGGCTGCCCCCGCCCCAGACAGGGGCTGCGCTCGCAAGCCGCCTGGTGGGCTGTTCACCAGCCCTCTCCGCCGCTACCATTCCACCGGGGAAGATCCCGGGGGAACTCACGATGACTGACATATCGTCCGAACAGGCCGCCTTGCGCGCCGGCATTCACAGGAGCGGCCTCATCTGGGGCAGCATTGCCGGGCTGGTCGTGGGTGGCCTCGGCTACTGGCTGGCGGGCAGCCTGGACATGCTGCCGCGCGTCGCCATCGGCCTGACAGCGGCTGTGGGCGTGGGCTATGCCAGCTATCGCGGCATCTTCAATTCCGGCGCCCGGCAGGCGCAGTGCGAAAAGTGCGGTACCCCGTTCAGCGTCAAGGAGAGCGGACGCAGCGAAGTGCTGGTCAAGAGCGAAGCCAAGAGCAAGGTGGAGGAGGCCCCGGCCACCGAAACCACCGCAGGCGACAAGACCGCGAAAACGGCCAGGCCCGCCAAGCCGGGCAAGCTCATGACCAAGTGGATCGAGGAGACCTATGAGGTGACCGTCACCTCAACCTGCGCCCATTGCCAGAATGTCACCACGCGTGTCCTGACCGAGACGCGTGAGAAGGACAAGCAGACCATCAGCAAGTAGCGTCCCGATGCACGTCGATGTTACCAACACCATCGAGATCGAGCGCCCTGTCGCGGTCGTGGCGGCTTATGCCATGGACCCCGACAAGGCGCCGGAGTGGTACCAGAACATCAAGTCCATCGAGTGGCGCACGCCCCGGCCGCTTGTGGTAGGCACCCAGCTCGATTTCGTCGCGCATTTCCTGGGGCGGCGGCTTGCCTATACCTATGAGGTGGTTGAGCTGGCGCCGCGCGGACTGCTGGTGATGCGCACCGCTCAAGGGCCATTTCCCATGGAAACCAGCTATTCGTTCCAGGCCCTGGGTCCAGCCCGTACCCGGATGACGCTGCGCAATCGTGGT
>CAMLOA010000363.1 GCA_946481445.1 uncultured Devosia sp.
GCAACGTGCCGGGCGTGGGCTTCAGCAACGGCGACGGCCAGCGCGACCAGGTCACCATCCGCGGCTTTTCCGCGATTGCCGACCAGTTCATCGATGGCGTGCGTGACGACGCGCTGTATTTCCGGGAACTCGCGAACATCGAGCAGGTGGAAGTGCTCAAGGGGCCGGCCTCGGTGCTCTATGGCCGCGGCTCTTCCGGCGGCCTCATCAATCGCATTACCAAGAAGCCGACCGAGCAGGCCTTCACGGACGTGACCACCACCGTGGGCTCGTGGAACATGAAGCGTATCGAGCTGGATGCCAACCAGCCGCTCAGCGATGCGGTCGGCTTCCGCCTCAATGCCGCCGTCGAGGACTCCGACAGCTTCCGTGACCAGGGCTTTACCGAGCGAAACTTCATCGCGCCTTCGCTGCAGTTCAATCTTTCCGACAAGACCAGGCTGCTGCTGCAGGTGGAAAACCTGGAAGACAAGCGCATTACCGACTTTGGCGTGCCCGCCATCAACGGTCGGCCGGTCAATGTCGATCCGGAAACCTATTACGGTTCCAGCGATGCGCGCGACGACGACTATACCGAGAGCGACGTGCTGTCCGGTGCTGCCACGCTCGAACACGAGTTCAGCAACGGCTGGAAGCTGAAGAACACCTTCCGAGCCTACGACTACGACCTCAACCGCAACAACACCGTGGTGACGTCGGTCAGGACCGCAACGCTGACGGCGACGCGTCGCCACAGCTTCATCGATCGCCAGGAGCACGGCTATTTCAACCAGACCGACCTGAGCGCGACTACCAACTGGCTGGGCATGAAGCATGCGCTGCTGTTCGGCATGGAACTGGGTTACCAGGACAAGGATGCGCAGTCGGGCAATTTCACACCGACGCCGCCTAACGTGAATATCTACGATCCGCAGCCCTTCAACAACATCGGCGCCACGCGGAATCCGAATGCGGTGACCAGCTCGCTGAGCCAGACGGCCGGCTTCTACGTGCAGGATCTGATCACGCTGAGCCCGGAGTGGAAGGCGCTGGTGGGATTGCGCCATGACCGCTTCGACCAGGTCACCAACAACCTGCTGACCGATACGCGCTTCGGCCGTACCGACAACGAGTACAGTCCTCGTGCCGGCCTGGTCTACCAGCCGACGCCGTGGGCCAGCATGTACGTTTCGTACACCAAGTCGTTCCAGCCTTCCCAGGAAACCTTTGCGCTCGCCGCCAACAATGCCGACATCGCGCCGGAGGAAACGACCAACTACGAAGTCGGGACCAAGCTGGACTTCCTCGGCGGCAACCTCTCGGCGATGGTGTCGCTGTTCCGCCTGGAGCGGACCAATATCAAGTCCACCGATCCGACCGACACGACGCGCCTGATTCCTGTGGGCGAGCAGCGCACCGACGGCCTGGAGCTCTCGCTGAGCGGCCGTCCCGCGCACGGCTGGGATATCACGGCGGGTTATGCGTTCCTCGATGCGGAAATCACCGATTCGCCGAGCACCATGGGCGTGCCGATCAGCCCGACCGGTGCCAACGTGCAGGTGGCCCTGGAAGGCAACACCCCGAGCCTCACGCCACGCCACAGCGCCAATCTCTGGGTTACTCGCCGCTTCGACAACGGTTTCGGCCTCGGCGGTGGAATGGTGCTCATGGGCGAGCAGTACGCCTCCCCGAGCAATGTCGTGAAGCTGCCGGGCTATGCGCGCGCCGACATGACCGCGTTCTACGAGACTAAAAAATATGAAGTGCGCCTGCTGGTGAACAACATCTTCGATCGCGAGTATTTCGTGTCCGCCCACGGCGGGGTCGATATCGACAACACACCGGGCGCGCCGCGCAATGCGCAGCTTTCGCTCAAACTCAAGTTCTAGGGGAACCGTATGAAAAATATCAGGATGGCCGTGCTGCTGTCAGCCATGATCTCAGCATTACCGGCACAAGCGCATTATCTGTGGATCGAGCCGGCGGGGGACGAGGCGCACCTGTGTTTCGGCGAGTACGAGAATGCGCTGCGCGAGAAGAGCGGCGGGCGGCTGGACACCATCGCCATGCCGGAAGTGGCGGATGCTT
Organism: uncultured Devosia sp.; assembly: GCA_946481445.1. Next base: position 2,068 of record CAMLOA010000363.1, read on the forward strand.
CGCGCGTTGCGGTGGCCGCCGAACGCAAGCCTGACCATCTTGCCCTCAAGGCCAGGGCCGGACAGCCGCTGATCGCGCAGGAAGTCACCATGAAGGTGAAAGACCTGCGCAAGCACCATATCGGCATCGTCAAGCCGATGTACTACACCCGCTTTGCCGCGGCGGAAACGGAAGGTGCCTCCGCGCTCGCGCTCGATATCCGGCCCGCTGGCAAGGGCAGGGTGCGCGTCAGCCTGCATGGCAAGCCGCTCGCGAAGGCCAGGCTCAACATCTTCGCGCCCAACCAGTGGATGCGCGAGTACGAGGCCGATGACCAGGGCGAAGTCGCCATCGATACCCCCTGGCAGGGGCTGTACGTGGTCGAGGTCGTCCACGTCGAGCCGGTCAAGGGCGAGTACCAGGGGGATGCCTACGAAGGCATCCGGCATGTGGGTACGCTGAGTTTCGTCAGATGAGCGCTGCTGCCGGGAAACCCATGTCGCCGCATGTGCGCCGCGCCCAATTCCTGCGCTGGCTGCGTCGCGTGCATGGCTGGGTCGGGCTATGGGGAGCGGTACTGGGCCTGCTGTTCGGGCTCACGGGCTTTCTGCTCAACCACCGTTCCGTCATGAAGATTCCGGCCCTGCAGATGGAGCAGAGCCAGTTCGAGCTGGCTTTGCCTCATCCCGCGCCCGCCAATGCCAGGGAGTTTGCGCTTCTCATGCAGCGTGAATTTGTTCTCAAGCAGCCGGCGTACAAGATCCACGACGAGCCGGCCAGGCCGATCGCCTGGGGCGACAAAAAGCGCGTGCAGCCGGCGCAGTGGAAGGCGGAGTTCCATTTGCCGCATTACTCGCTGACGGCGGAATACTGGGTCGGCAACCAGTTCGTCAGCGTGAAGCGCCAGGACGTGAACGCGTGGGGATTCCTCATGCGCTTGCACAAGGGCGTGGGCCTGAATGCCGGCTGGATACTGCTGGTGGATTCGCTCGCGGGGGCGATGATTTTCCTGTCGATCACGGGCGTGCTGCTCTGGACCAGAATGCGGGGTTCGCGTCTGGCGCTGGCGGGACTCGCGGGAACCTCGACGGCGCTGGCCGTGCTGTTCACCTGGCAATCCCTGTAAGTGCATGCTCCGCAGCCGAGCCTTGGCTGCGGGACTTCTGTAGCCCGGCTGGTCCGGGCTTTTTTTTGGGCGGATGCCAAGGCCTTAACAATTTCTTACCTCATGAATACTTGCCATTGCAAATGATAATAATTATCATTTGATTCTTAGCCAGCCGCGACCTTTCGCTTGCCAGCCAGC
>CAMLOA010000364.1 GCA_946481445.1 uncultured Devosia sp.
AAGCCCCCAGGGGAATGAAGGTCAGCCACGTGGACGTGGTCATCCGCGTCCGCAAGGCCGATTAGTCAAGCAGGCCGACCGCAAGTTCGGCCCAGGTCGCGGCAAAGACCAGGAATGCCGCCAGCGAAAGCATCACCCGCAGCCAGGCCCGGCGGGCAAGCCGCACCGCCAGTTCCACGGCAAGTCCGGTTCCCAGGATGAGTGTCGCGGCGGCGAGGAAATCCCCGAGGCCCCAGTTCATCTCGCTGCTGATCTGCATCGCCAGCAGGGGCGCCAGAAGCAGCGCCAGGGCAAGACCCCAGCCGATGATCCGCCAGCCATTGGGCATCTGGTTCGAATTGGTTCCGGTCATGCTCGGTCTCCCGCCAGTGCCGGCAGGCTAGCACGGATCGACCGGCCGATCACCTGTCCGCTGCCGCGTCACGCCAACAAGGCGCAGGCCCTGGTGCGGGTGACGATCCAGCCAAAGCGTGCCCTGTCCAGTCCCCCCGGACCACGAAATCGCACTTGCCCAAGGTGACAAGCCGGGTTGCTTTCGCCCATATTGCGCCGCGTCGCCAAACAGCTTCAAGGATGGTCGATGAGCCAAAAGATCAATCTCAACGCCTATTTCGAGCGAATCGGCTTTGCCGGTTCCATCGCTCCGACAGCGGCGACACTCGATCTGATCCACGCGCTGCATCCAGCCTCCATACCGTTCGAAAACCTCAATCCCCTGCTCGGCCTGCCCGTCAGTCTCGAGCTGGGCGATATCGCCCGCAAGCTGCTCAACGAGCGGCGCGGCGGCTATTGCTACGAACACAACCTGCTGCTCATGGCCGTGCTCAGGGAACTGGACTACACCGTGCGCGGCCTGTCGGCGCGGGTGCTGTGGACCGATCCGCAGACGGTGGAGCGCCATCACATGCTGCTGGCTGTCGACATTGCCGGCACCACCTACATTGCCGATGTCGGTTTCGGCGGCATGACGCTGACCACGCCGCTCAAGCTCAAGGCCGATACCGAGCAGGCCACGCCGCACGAGACCTACCGGCTGGTGGGCGGTGAGCCGGAATGGCGGCTGGAAGCCCTCATCGGGGAGGCATGGAAGCCGCTCTATGCGTTCGAGATGACCGAACGGACGCGCGACGACTATGCCGCGTCCAACGCCTATCTCTCGACCAGCCCGGAATCCGGCTTCACTCAGGACCTGCGTGTCGCACTCTCCCCCACGGGCCGACGCCTGACCCTGCAGGGCAATCGCTTCACCATCTATCCAACGAGCGCCCCGCCCGAAACCCGCATGCTGACCAGCGTCGCCGAAATGCGCGAAGTCCTGACGGGGAGCTTCGGCATCCAGCTGCCATCCCAGGATCTGCTCGATCCCAGGCTCGAGGTCATCCTGGCCAATGCGGGCGTGCAGGAGGTCTGACATGGCCCCGGTCGTGGTCGATCCTGCAAAGCTGCACGAATTCGAGACATTCGAGGCCTTCTACGCCTGGCTGGCAGCCCATCACGCAACAGCCGACGAGGTGTGGATACGCATCTTCAAGAAGGCCAGCGGGCGGGCCACGATCACCCCGGTGGAGGCGATCGATGCCGTGCTCTGCTGGGGCTGGATCGATGCCATCAGGAAGAGCTGGGACGAGCATTCCTTCGTGCAGCGCTATACCCGCCGCAAGCCCAGGAGCGTCTGGAGCCAGGTCAACCGCGACAATGTCGCCCGGCTGACCCAGGCGGGCCTGATGACCGAACACGGTCTTGTCCATGTCAATGCCGCCAAGGCCGACGGGCGCTGGGATGCCGCCTATGCCACGACCATGGATCCGCCCGCCGACCTCGCTGCGGCCATCGCTGCCAACCCATTGGCGCAAGAGACCTATTCTGGCCTTACCGCGCAGAACCGCTTCGCCCTGACCTTCCGGGTCATCGCCCTCAAGACGCCGGCAGCGCGCACCCGCAAGATTGCAGCGCTTGTCGACATGCTGGCCCGCGGCGAGGCCATCTATCCGCAAAAGCCCGGCAAGGCAGCGCAATGACCACCTGGGTTGCCTTCCTGCGCGGCGTCAACCTGGGCAAGCGGCAGATGAAGATGGCCGAACTCAAGGCCTGCCTCGAGGCCGCAGGATACGGTGCGGTCAAGACCATCCTGGCCAGCGGCAATGTGCGCTTCGACGCCGACGGCACCGAAGCCGAGGCAAAGGCGGGGGTCGAGGCGGCCATGGCGGAGAAATTCGCCTTTCCGGTCAAGACCTTGGTCCGCTCCGCCTCCGCGGTTGAGGCCATGCTGGCGCGCCACCCCTTCGACCGGCTGGACCCGGCCGCCGACGTGGCCCGGCATGTGCTGATGTTCGATCGGCCCCTGCCGGCCGGGGCGTCGATTGCGGACCGGCCCGGCCACACCGAGATCCTGCGCATCGATGAGCGAGAGATCTACATCGCCGGCTATCGCCAGCCCAATGGACGCTATACCGAGGGTGTCGAGGACGTGCTCAAGCCGTTCTATGGCACGCTCGGCAAGGGCGTGCTGGACACGATGCGGAACTGGAACACCATGGAGAAGGTGCTGAAGTGATTACGGTTTTCGGCTCGACCAATCTTGATCAGGTCGGCACGGTCAGCCGCTTGCCGGGCCCCGGCGAAACCGTGGCCGGCGGTACGTTTTCCATGGCCCCGGGGGGCAAGGGCGCCAACCAAGCGCTGGCGGCGCGGCGGGCCGGCGCCGCGGTGCGCCATGTTTCGGCGGTGGGCAATGATGCTTTCGCCGGCCTGGCGCTGGCCCTGCTGGACGAAGCCGGGGTGGACCTGAGCCAGATGCGCAAGGCGGCCGCGGCCACCGGAATAGCCATGATCTTCGTCGACACGGCCGGCGAGAACGTCATTGCCGTGCTGCCCGGTGCCAACGGAACGCTGACATCGAGCGACGCCGAAGCGGCTATTGGTGCACACGATGGCGGCGTGTTGCTGCTGCAGCAGGAAATTCCGCAGGCGGCGACGCGACGGGCGATGGAACTGGCCCGCCAGCGCGGCATCACCACCGTGCTCAACACCGCCCCCTTCCTCGATACCACGATCGACGTGGCGCCGCTGGCCAGCATCCTGATCGCCAACGAGACCGAGTTCTCCCTGCTCACGGGCCGGCCGCTCTCCGAACTGGAGGGCGCCATGGCCGATTGGGCCAGGACCCATGGCCAGACCATCATCGTCACTCTCGGTGGCGACGGCGCTCGGGCGGTGACGGCGGACGGCAGGGTCATCGCGGTGCCGGCCCTCGACATCAAGCCGGTCGATACGGTGGGGGCAGGCGACACGTTCTGCGGCTACCTCGCCGCCGGCCTCGATGCGGGCATGACGCTCGA
>CAMLOA010000365.1 GCA_946481445.1 uncultured Devosia sp.
CGGCATGACGGCCGGCGCGGTGAAAGGCTGAGCGATGATCATTTCCAGGGAGACCCAAATTGGCCGGTCTTGAACTCAAGCAGCTCCACAAGAGCTATGGCAATGTCGAGGTCATCAAGGGCGTCGACCTCTCGATCGACCACGGCGAGTTCGTGGTGTTTGTCGGCCCCTCGGGCTGCGGCAAGTCCACTTTGCTGCGCATGATTGCAGGGCTCGAGGACATTACCGGTGGCGACCTCGTCATCGGCGACCGCGTGGTCAACGAGGTCGAGCCGCGCGATCGTGGCATCGCCATGGTCTTCCAGTCCTACGCGCTCTACCCGCACATGACGGTCTATGACAATGTCGGGTTTGGGCTCAAACTGGCCCGCACACCCAAGGAGGAACGCGACCGCAAGATTCGCGAGGCCGCGCGCATCCTGCAGATGGAGCACCTGCTCGACCGCAAGCCCAGCCAGCTTTCAGGTGGCCAGCGCCAGCGCGTCGCCATCGGCAGGGCCATCGTGCGCCAGCCCGAGGTTTTCCTCTTCGATGAGCCGCTATCCAATCTCGATGCGGCCCTGCGCGTCGACATGCGCATGGAGATCGCCAAGCTCCACGCGGATCTCGGCGCCACCATGATCTATGTGACGCACGACCAGGTCGAGGCCATGACCCTGGCCGACAAGATCGTCGTGCTCGATGGCGGCGTGGTGCAGCAGGTGGGCTCGCCCATCGAGCTCTACCAGCGCCCGGCCAACCTCTTCGTCGCCGGCTTCATCGGCTCGCCCAAGATGAACTTCGTCGAGGTCAGCGTGGACAAGGTCACCGACGACGCCATCACGGTCAGCGGTGTCGATGTCGTCAGCGTGCCGGTGGCCCTGCCATCCGGGGCCGTCCGGCCCGGCGACCGGCTCACCCTGGGCGTGCGGCCGCATGACCTGGTGGTGGCTCCTTCGGGCGCCATCATCGGCCGCGTCATCATGGTCGAGCGGCTCGGCAACGAAACCATCGTCAATCTCGAGCTGCCTTCGGGCGCCTCCTGGCTGGCCGTGCTCGATGGCGACCAGATGCTCAAGCGCGGCGAAAGCCTGGCCCTGCAGGTCGACCCGGCCAAGGCGCTGCTCTTCAGCCCGTCAGGGCAGGCGGTCGCGCGATGACAAGGATTCCGGTTTCACCAGCAATGGGGCGGCTGATCGTCGGAGTTCGGTCGCTCCGCCCTGGACGCTAGACAAAGATTTTCGGGTTGGGCGCCGTGTCGTGCCCGGCCCAGCCGGGCTCTCCTGTGCGCGCAAAATCGGTCAGCGCGCGGGACATTTCCTCGGCGAGCCGCGCCGCGCGTTCATCGTCCCGCGCCAGGGGGATGCGATCGAGCTGGCCGAAGACGAAGGCCTCATCGAAGCCATGTGCCGCACCCAGCCGGCCATTCTCGAAGCGAGGCACAAAGGCAAACTCGTAGCCGAAGCCTGATCCCCCCTGGCCGTGGTGCACGGCCAGCGTCTTCAGCGCCGGATCGCGGTAGATCGCCCGCGACAGGAAGCGCTCCTCATACTGGGTCAGCGTCAGCCCGGGCGCCTCCGCCTCGAGGGCCGCAAGCGAGTTCTCGGGGTATGTGGGGTGGAAGCGAGCGATTGACGCCAGCAGGGTGTCGCGGTCTTTCACCTCGGGCATCATGCCCAGTGCATACCACATGCGCGCCTCGTCCCGGGTCCAGCCGGTGACGATCCGATGGTCGCGAAAACGGCCGGAGGCGAGGCCGTCGAGCGGATGGCGCTGCAGGCTGGTGCCGTCGAGGACGATGCCGAATGTGCGGCCGCCCGGGGCATTTCGTTCCCCAAGATGGGTCGCCAGCACCTGTTCCTGAGCCGAAAGGATGGCTTCGACGGGCAGGCTCCGCAGGGCGGCCTCGTCGCCCGGTATTACCCCGGTGCGCTCGAGAAAATCGTCAGCCAGGGCAGCGGCCGTCTCGGGAGCGATGATGCGACTGGCAGGCCCGCTCATGAGCCAGACCCGACGGTAGAGATGGGCCAGACCATCGACGCCGAACAATGCCGAAATGGTGAAGGCGCCCGAGGACATCCCGACCAGCGTGACATTGTCCGGATCGCCGCCAAAGGCAGCGATATTGTCGCTTATCCAGTGGAGCGCCGTGATGAAGTCGAGCATCCCGCGGTTGGCAGCGCCGTATTCCGGTCCGAAAGCCTTTGCCAGATGCAGAAAGCCCAGCGCGCCCACGCGCATATTGGGACGCACCAGCACGATGTCGTTGTCCTGCGCGAAGCGTGCCCCGTCCAGATACCCGCCCTGCGCCGCGCCACCCTGGAAGCCGCCACCAAAGGCGTGGACGATGACGGGGCGTCGCCCGCCATCGGCCGCTGGCGTATAGAGGTTGAGGTTGAGGCAATCCTCGCCCGTTTCAAAACCATCGCCCTGCGGCGCCCAGTCGGGCGCGCGCCGGACTGTCTGGGGCGGGGCAGGGCGATAATGGAAGGCCTCCACGAGCCCCACATGGTCCAAGGGGACAGGCAGCTTGAACCGGCGCTCGCCCAGGGGCGGCTGGGCATAGCGGATGCCCAGGAAGCGGTCGCCGCTGGCGTCCCTCAGGCCACGATAGGTCGCCTGGCGGCTGCGAATGTCGACAGTTGCGCGGCCGCTCATGCAGATCGTGTCCCGTCCAGGAGGTGGCAGGCCGCCCTTTGCCCGCCGCCCAGGTCGCGCATGGCGGGCTTTTCGTTGACACAGCGGTCAAAGGCATGCGGGCAGCGCGTGCGGAAGGCGCAGCCAGAGGGCACGGCATGGGCGCTGGGAATTTCACCCTTGAGCCGCGTCCGGACCCCGCTCGCCTTTCCCGGAACAGAGGCAAGAAGGGCTTGCGTATAGGGGTGGGCCGGGGCGCCATAGATGCGATCGCGCGGCCCCTGCTCGACGATTTCGCCCAGATACATGACGCCGATCTCGTCGCACATGAACTGCACCACGCGCAGGTCATGTGAGATGAACAGCATGGTCGTGCCATGCCGGTCCTGCAGGTCGCGCATGAGGTTGAGCACCTGCGCCTGCACCGAGACGTCCAGCGCGCTCACCGGTTCGTCGGCCACGATCAGTTCGGGATTGGTCGCCAGGGCCCGGGCGATGGCGATGCGCTGCCGCTGGCCGCCGGAAAATTCATGCGGGAAGCGATCCAGCGCCGCGCGCGGCAGGCTGACCTCGGCCAATAGGCGTTCCGCCGTGCGCAATTGTTCATTGGGCGTGCCGATGCCATGCACCAGTTGCGGCTCCACCAGCGTTTCGCGCACGCTCATGCGCGGATTGAGCGAACCGAACGGATCCTGGAAGATCATCTGCATATGCCGGCGCT
>CAMLOA010000366.1 GCA_946481445.1 uncultured Devosia sp.
CGCGCGGCGTGCCGCAGATCGAAGTGACCTTCGACATCGACGCCAACGGCATCGTGCAGGTTTCGGCCAAGGACAAGGGTACCGGCAAGGAGCAGCAGATCCGCATCCAGGCCTCCGGTGGCCTGTCGGAAGCCGATATCGAGAAGATGGTCAAGGAAGCCGAGGCCAATGCCGAGGCCGACAAGAAGAAGCGCGAGGCCGTCGAGGCCCGCAACCAGGGCGAGAGCCTGATCCACTCGACCGAGAAGTCGCTCAAGGAATATGGCGACAAGGTCTCGGCCGAGGACAAGTCGGCCATCGAAGCGGCCATCACCGACCTCAAGGGCGTGCTGGACGGCGAGGATGGCGAGGCGATCAAGGAAAAGACCGCGGCCCTGGCCGAAGTCTCCATGAAGCTGGGCGAAGCCATGTACAAGGCCAGCCAGGCCGAAGCCGAAGCCAAGGCCAACGGCACCGCCAATGACGGCGACGACGACGTGGTCGATGCCGACTTCGAAGAGGTCAAGGACGACGACGACAAGAAGTCGGCGTAAGGGCCTCTGCCAGCAATCGAAACGGCCCGGTGGAAACACCGGGCCGTTTTCGTTCGGTAGGCGTGACGCGCCCGATCGCCCCCTGGCACGGATGTTCCACGTGAATCGCTGCCTCCAAATCGGCCCATTCCTGCCCAACTCGCTCCCGGTTTGGGGGCCAAGTGTTTGGTAACGGATCAGCGAGGCGGCGATGACCCACACCCAGAATGATGCGCCCGAAGCGGCGCCCCAAACCGATTCCATCGGGCGGATAGCGGAACTGATCGGCGGCAACCCCGCCGACCGCATGGATGCCGACATGGCCCATGTGCTCGACACAATGGCCGGGCTGGGCGCGCGGCCACTCGAATACATGACCCCCGAGGCAGCGCGGCGGCAGCCCAGGGCAGCCGACGCGGTACGCGCCATCCTCGCGCGGCAGCAGCGCGAACCGCTCGATGACGGCGTCGAGGCCGAGGACCAGGCCATACAAGCCGGGGAGGATGAACTCCCCATCCGGTTCTATCGGCCGATCGGGCTGCTCAGCCGGCTCAACCCGGTGATTCTCTATTTCCATGGCGGCGGTTTCGTCACCGGAGACCTGGACAGCCATGACGCTTCGGCGCGGGCGCTGGCCCGGCGCACCGGGGCCATCGTGGTATCGGTGGCCTACCGGCTGGCACCCGAGCATGGCTTTCCCGCCGCCCATGCCGATGCGCTCACCGCCTGGAGCTGGCTCACCCGGCAGGTGCGCGAGATCGGCGGCGATCCGCGGCGGCTGGCCGTGGCCGGAGAAGATGCCGGCGCCAACCTCGCCATGCATGTGGCCCTCCATGCCCGTGACACCCATGTGATGCAGCCGGTGCATCTGCTGCTGATCCATCCCATGGCCGGCACCGACCTCACCACGCCCTCCTATGGCGAAACGCTGCGGGCGCGGCCCGTCGGGCTGCCGGCCATGCGCTGGCGCTTCCGGCACCTGCTCGGGGACGAGGCGGCTGAGACGAGTGACAAGCGGCTTGACCTGGTCGACCGCAGCGATCTGGGCGGGCTCTGCCCCACCACGATCGTGCTGGCCGGCATCGACCCGCTGCGCAGCGAGGGCGAGTTGCTGGCCCAGGCGCTGGAGGGGGCAGGCGTCACGGTCAATTGCTGGACCTATGACGGGGTGACGCAGGGCTTTTTTGGCCTGGGCCTGCTCGTCACCAAGGCCCTGTTCGCCCAGTCCGACAGCGCCGAAGCCCTGGTCCAGGCCTTCGGGCCGCGCCGGAGCTAGCCTGCTCTCCTGCGTCCTTGCCGCGAAAGCGGGGCGTTTCAAGCCATCGCCAGCACGGGTCCCCGCCGACGCGGGGATGACACGGCGGGATGGAGTTGATATGAGGCCCCTCGACTTGACGACCCCTGACCCCTTGCGGGACGTGGGGTCGATTGCCATCTAGGGGCTAGGTTTTCGGGCTGGGCGCGTGAGCCGCGACCGGCCACGCAGGAGTTCGATTTTGGCCAAACGGGATTTCTACGAGGTGCTCGGCGTCGACAAGGGCGCTGACGACGCGGCGCTCAAGAGCGCCTATCGCAAGCTTGCCATGCAGCACCACCCCGACCGCAACCCCGGCAACAAGGAAGCGGAAGCCAAGTTCAAGGAAATCAACGAGGCCTATGACACGCTCAAGGACGGCCAGAAGCGCGCCGCCTATGACCGGTTCGGCCATGCCGCCTTCGAGAATGGCGGGCGCCCGGGCGGCGGCGGCTTCGGGCACGATTTCAATTCGTCCATGTCCGATATCTTCGAGGACATTTTCGGCGACTTCATGGGCGGACGCCGCGGCAGTGGCGGCGGGGCGGCCAAGCTGCGCGGCAACGACCTGCGCTACAATCTCGAGATCACGCTCGAGGAGAGCTTTGACGGCCGCACCGTCGAAATCGACGTGCCCACTCTGGTCGGCTGCACCACCTGCGACGGTTCGGGCGCCAAGCCCGGCACCGGTACCCACACCTGCCGGCAGTGCAATGGCCATGGCAAGGTGCGCGCGGCGCAGGGCTTCTTCACCATCGAGCGCACCTGTCCGGTCTGCCAGGGCCGGGGGCAGATGATGGACCAGCCCTGCACCGATTGCGGTGGCCAGGGCCGGCGGCAGGAGAACCGCAAGCTCTCGGTCGACATTCCCAAGGGCATCGAGGACGGCACCCGCATCCGGCTCGCCAATGAGGGCGAGGCCGGGTTGCGCGGCGGCCCGCCGGGGGACCTCTACATCTTCATCTCGATCAAGCCGCACGACCTGTTCCAGCGCGACGGCGCCGACCTCTACGCCCGCGTGCCCATCGCCATGACCACGGCGGCTCTGGGCGGCGAGTTCGAAGTGCCCACGCTCGACACCACGCGCGCCAAGGTCAAGGTACCGGCCGGCACCCAGCCGGGTCAGCGCGTGCGCCTCAAGGGCAAGGGCATGCCGGTCCTGCGCAGCAAGGATGTGGGGGACCTCTACGTCCAGCTCGATATCGAGACGCCGCAGAACCTGAGCCGCCGCCAGCGCGAACTGCTGGAGGAATTCCAGCGCATCACCACCGATGAGACCAGCCCGACCTCGGACGGCTTTTTCGCCAAGCTCAAGAAGATGTTCGAGGCCTGAGCCCGGCCGCTCCGTGGCCAAATCGCGCCAATGGCGCGATTTGAGGGCGCAAGACCACGAAGAGGGTGCCTGAGTAACCCGAAAGCGTAGTCCCTTGGCATGGAGCAATGGCTAGGGCAGCACTCTGGTTGCCGCCTGCAGTTCCGTTACCAGGTCACCCACCGCCTTCTCATCCGCTGCCGCCTC
>CAMLOA010000367.1 GCA_946481445.1 uncultured Devosia sp.
ACACCGGCCCGCATCCCGAGGATGGCGAGGTGGGCGAATGGTACACGCTCGAACACACGCTGATGCTCGAACCCGGCGTTTCAAAACTCCCAATCCCCCCGATCAAGTGAGCAGACCATGTTGACTGAACAGCAACGCCAGGATGCCGCCGACGCGATCCTCAGAGCCGAGCAGACCCGTCAGGTCTGTCCCCAGCCATCCAGGACATGGCCCGACATGACGCTCGAGGATGCCTATGACGTACAGCGCCGCTGGGCCGATGCGCGTATCGCGGCAGGCGCCAAGATCATCGGACGCAAGATCGGTCTCACCAGCCGCGCCATGCAGCAGGCCTCCAAGATCACCGAGCCGGACTATGGCGTGATCCTGGACGATGCCCTGTTTCATGATGGCGCGCGGATCAAGGCCGGCACGTTCATCAAGCCGCGGCTCGAGGTGGAACTGGCCTTCATCATGGGCGAGGACCTGTCCGGCGCCGGATGCCAGGTGCATGACGTGCTGCGGGCGACCGAATTCGTTCAGCCGGCCCTCGAGATCATCGATTACCGCACCGAGGTGCCGCGGCAGATCGTGGACACCATTGCCGACAACGCCGCTTTCGGCGCGATCGTCCTCGGGGGGCGCACCATCCGCCCCTTCGACGTCGATATTCGTTGGGTGGGCGCAACCTTGTCGCAGAATGGCGTGATCGAGGAATCAGGCGTTTCCGCCGCTGTCATGGGACACCCCGCCGCCGGCCTGGCATGGTTGGTGAACAAGCTGGCGCCCCTGGGTGACGGCCTCAAGAAGGGCGATATCGTGCTGGGAGGATCTTTCACCCGCCCCATCGATATTTCTTCCGGCGATGTGGTCTTCGCCGATTATGGTCCCCTGGGATCGCTCGGCGTCCGGTTCGAGTAAACTCGGCGACCTTTTCCATCCCACTCAACCCGCTGGAACATCATCATGAATTTGCCTCCCAACAACTTCAAGGCCGCCTTGCGCTCCGGACAAAACCAGATCGGCATTTGGAACACGCTTGCAGAACCGATGGTGGCCGAGCTTCTGGCCGGCTGCGGCTATGACTGGATGGTGTTCGACACGGAGCATTCGACGGTTGGCCCCAACGAGGTCATCAGCTTCCTGCGCACGGTGGCTCCCTATCCGGTCAGTCCGGTCATCCGTCCAAGCTGGAACAACCCCGTGGAGATCAAGAAACTCCTCGACGCCGGCGCGCAGACCCTGCTCATTCCCTATATCCAATCCGCGGAAGAGGCCCGGGCCGCCGTGGCGGCCGTAACCTATCCCCCCAAGGGCATCAGGGGCGTCGCGGGCATTACGCGGGCCACGCGCTACGGTGTCGTCGAGGACTATGCCACACGCGCCAATGAGGAAATCTGCCTGCTCGTGCAGGTTGAGACCCGGGAAGCGCTGACCCAGCTCAAGGAGATCGCATCGGTTCCGGGCGTGGACGGCGTCTTCTTCGGACCGGCGGACCTGGCGGCCAGTCTTGGCTATCCCGGCCAGCCGTCACACCCCGAGGTCAGGAAGGCGATCCTCGAAGGCATCGGCGTGGTTCGCGACCTTGGCGTGCCGCCCGGGATCCTGTCCCTGGACCAGGACTTCCTGCGCGAGGCCAAGACGGCAGGCGCCCTGTTCATTGCCGTCGACGTCGACAGCGGCCTGCTGCGCCGGTCCGCGGTGGCACGGCGTGCCGAATGGTCCTGATGGTCAAGCAGCAAGGGGCTAATCCCGCCTTGCGCGTTGCCCTGAACATGAACAACACGGCGCTCGTGCAACGGACGGGCGATGGTTTCACCGGGCTGGCGATCCGGATTGCCGAACGCATCGGGGCGGAGATGGGCACGCCCCTGACCTATGTCGAACATCCCAATGCGCAATCCGTCCTGCAGGCGGAACCAGATGGATGGGACATCGCCTTTCTGGCAATAGACCCCTCGCGGACAGACCGATTTGCGTTCAGCGACCCCTACCACAGTATCGAGGCGACATTCCTGGTGCGGGATGGTCTGCAAGTCTGGTCATGCGAGGACATCTTGCGGGGGGATCACACGATCATGAGTGCGAAAGGCGCTGCTTACCAGGCGCGCCTGTCTGCGCTTTCCCCCGAAGGGCCGATTGTTCTCGCCGCATCCCCGGACGAGGCTCGACTGCGCTTTCTGAATGGCGAGGGCGCTGCGCTCGCGGGTATCCGCGAGACCCTGGAAGCATCCAAGACTGCCCGAACCCAGGTCCTGCCGGACAGTTTCGCCCATATCCATCAAGCCGTCGCGGTGCCCATCCGCAACAGGGCCCAGATTGCGCTGATCAACAAAGTTCTCGTCAGGCGCGGCACGGACTAGCAAATAGGAAAGGCGCAGTCCGGGTTGGACTGCGCCCTCTATCGTCACCTGCGGGAGGTGCGGGCCGTCGGCCTTAGTTGACCGACTTGTCTTCCAGGGTCGGCTGGGCGGCACCGTTGATCTGGATGGTGCGCGGCTTCTTGCTTTCGGGCAGTTCGCGCTTGAGGTCCAGATGCAGCAGCCCGTTCTCGAGGCTGGCGCCCTGAACCTCGACATAGTCGGCAAGCTGGAAGCGCAGCTCGAAGGCGCGCTCGGCAATGCCGCGATGGAGGAATTCACGGGTCTTGTCGCTCTCGAGAGCGGGCTTGGCGCCCTTGACGACCAGGCTGTTCTCCTTGGTCTCGATGGCAATGTCGCCATTGGCGAAACCGGCTACGGCGATGGAGATGCGGTAGGCATCCTCGCCGGTGCGCTCGATATTGTAGGGCGGGTAAGACTTGGCTTCCTGACCCACGAGGGTGTCGAGGCGGTTGAACAGGCGGTCGAAACCGACGGTGGACCGATAGAAGGGGGTAAAGTCGATGGTCTGCATTTGTCACATTCTCCGTAAAGCAACGTGGTGGTCCCGGTGGGCTGCAGGCGGGGGCTCCCAGCAATAGGCGAGCGGCGCGGATGCAGTGTCGGGGTCCCCGGATATCCGGCGGACGGGATAGATATGGGAGCGGGAAATCGCCGTTCAAGGGGTGCCGAACGGGCCGTGTGCCGCACGGTAGAATGGAGCGGAAAATGGATGAGCAGCAAGGGTTTGAGCGCCTGTGCGTGCGGGCGGCCGCGCCTGGACCGGGACGGGCGAGCGGGAGTACCAGGAAGATGAGCTGTATATGCATGGGGTGGTCCGTGCGGGTTCAGGCGCGGGGCGCTAGAAGGGGTCATGTGCTGAGGGACACCTCATCACGACCCCAATGCGGTTCCGTCACCCGCCCCCCGCACGGGCCGCACAAAGGAAGCCGGTAGTTCGCAAGAACTGCCGGTTTTCCTTTT
>CAMLOA010000368.1 GCA_946481445.1 uncultured Devosia sp.
CTGCTGACCGGCGAGTACGGAGCCGAGACGCCGTTGCTGGCGGCGATCATCCACTGCCAGGGTCCGCGTCGCGACGGGCCCTTCGTCGAGGTCAACTGCGCCGAGCCGGCCGGTTCGCCCGAAAGCTGGTTCGCGCGCGCCGACGGCGGCACGCTGTTCCTCAGCGGGGTCGACGATCTCTCGCCGCGCCGCCCGATCGGTCAGACCGCCCGGTGTCTTGGTGTGAAGCATAGTATCCTCCCTCAAAGGCGTCAGGCGCCCAGTTCGTATTCGCGGCAGATGGTGGCAAGCAGGTGCCAGACGTGATCTGAGAACGAGTGCCAGACCTCGACGCGGAAGCGGTCTTCGGCTTCGCGCAGCAGGATGATCTGCACCCGGTCGATGATGGTGCGGCGGGCCTCGCCCACGGCCATGGCGCCCACTTCGAAGGCGATGCAGGATTGCAGCACATCGGCTGCCGCCGGGCCTTCCACCACGATGCCGACTTCGCGGTGGCCGATATCGACCAGGCTATGGATCGTGGTGGCATAGAGCCCCGCAAAGGCCGCTTCGATATCATCGCGCTGGTCCAGCGGCGCAATGAGGAACCATTCGTCCGGGCCGATGCAGGCCGCAAGGCGGCCATCGGACGAGACCAGGCCACCGACGGTGGCGGGCAGCGCTGTGCCCCAGATCGCAGATGCAGAGGCCAGGTTGGCGGGATCGATGCGAAGGTTGAAGCGCGCGGCATTCTCGGCCGGTCGCAAGGTGGCCGGAGCATTGGCGGAGGTCGGTTGCCGGCCAACCAGCGGATGATGTTCCTGCATCATTCTCGTGTGCTCCTTATGCGCTCAGGCGCTTGTTTTCGGGGTCGAAGAAGACCGTACCGGTCACCTTGGCGCGCAGCGTTCCCGACGGCATCGGGATATGCACGGTCTCGCCCATGCGGGCATTGCCGCCCTCGATGACCGCCAGGGCGATCGACCGGTCTAGCGCCACGCTCCAGTAGGACGAGGTGACGTGGCCGACCATCTTCATGGGCAAGGGCTGATTGGGATCGAGGACGATCTGGGCGCCTTCCTCGAGCACGGTCCTGGGGTCTTCGGTCAGGAGGCCAACGAGCTGCTTGCGGTCGGGTTTGAGCATATCCGGGCGGCTGAGAGAGCGTTTGCCGACGAAGTCGGGCTTGGCCTTGCCGATGGCCCAGCCGAGGCCGGCATCGTCCGGGGTCAGAGTTCCATCGGTATCCTGGCCGACGATGATGTAGCCCTTCTCGGCACGCAGCACGTGCATGGTCTCAGTGCCATAGGGCGTGATGCCATACTGCTGGCCGGCTTCGATGAGCTTTTCCCAGATGGCGCGACCGTAGCGGGACGGCACATTGACTTCGTAGCCGCGCTCGCCGGTAAAGCTCATGCGGAACAGGCGCGTCGGCACCCCGGCAATCTTGCCTTCGGCGATGGACATGTGCGGGAAGGCTTCTTCCGAGAGGTCGATGCCTTCGATCAGCGGCGCGAGGAGGTTGCGGGCATTGGGGCCGTTGACGGCGATGACCGACCACTGTTCGGTGGTGGAAGTCAGCCAGACCTTGAGTTCGGGGAACTCGGTCTGGAGGTAGTCCTCCATCATGTTGAGCACGCGGGCGGCGCCGCCGGTCGTGGTGGTGACGTGGAAGCGGTCGGTCGTCAGGCGGCCGATGACACCGTCGTCACGGATAAAGCCGTCCTCACCGAGCAGCACGCCATAACGGGTGCGGCCGGGCTGCAGCTTGCTCCAGGGATTGGTGTACATGCGATTGAGGAATTCGGCGGCGTCGGGGCCGACGATCTCGATCTTTCCGAGGGTGGAGGCGTCAAAGATGCCCAGCGACTCACGCGTTGCCTTGCATTCGCGGGCGACGGCGGCGTGCATGTCTTCGCCCGGCTTGGGGAAGTACCAGGCACGGCGCCAGAGTGACACCGGCTCGAACACGGCGCCCTGTTCCTCGGCCCAGCTGTCGATCGAGGTCTTGCGGGTGACGTCGAACAGGCGACCGCGATTGTACCCGGCAAAGGCACCGAACGTGGTCGGCGTATAGGGCGGGCGGAAGGTGGTGAGACCGACCTGCGGCGCTGGCTTTTGCACGGCATCGGCGGCGATGACGAGGCCATTGAGGTTGGACGTCTTGCCCTGGTCGGTCGCCATGCCGTTGGTGGTGTAGCGCTTGACGTGCTCGATGGAGCGGAAGCCTTCGCGCACGGCCAGGCGGATATCCTTGGCGGTCACATCATTCTGGAAATCGATGAAGGCCTTGGCCGTGGATGGATTCCGGTCGGTCGGCAGTTCGAGATTGGACGTGCCGGTCAGGGCGATTTCGCCGGTAACCGCGTAGCTCGGTGCCGTGCCGCTGAAGCCAGCGTCTGCTGCGGCGGCGAGACCGGCCGCAGTGCCCTCGGAGAGCGCTTTTGCCAGCCCGAAATCACCATTGCCCGCGCCGGCGCAACGGCTGCGTTCGACGTGCTTGGACGGCAGGAAGACCTGGCCATCCTCGCGCCATTCGAGCTTGCCCTGGGTGTGAGAGAAGAGGTGCAGGCTGGGGTTCCAGCCGCCGCACATCAACAGGGCATCGCAGGCGAGTTCGCGGGCGTCACCCGATGTGCCATTGATGGGCTTGGCGCGAACCGAGGAGACGCGCAGACCGCCCTTGGTGCCGGTGACGGTCCAGCCCGTCAGCACTTCGATGCCGAGGCTTGCCGCAGTCGCCTTGAGGCCGGCGGTCACATCGGTGCGGATGTCGATGATCGGGCCTACCTTGACGCCGGCACGGGCCAGGTCGAAGGCGGCCAGCCAGGCGCTGTCGTGGCTGGTGACGACAACGGGATTGTTGCCGACCTTGACGCCGTAGCGGTTAAGGTAGGTGCGGGCGGCACTGGCCAGCATGACGCCGGGGCGATCATTGCCGTCGAACACCAGCGGCTTTTCGATCGAACCCTGCGCCAACACGACCTGCTTGGCGCGCACCTTCCACATGCGCTCGCGCGGGGTGCCCTGCGGCGCCGATGCCAGGTGGTCGGTGAGGCGCTGGCAGAGGCCGACGAAATTCTGGTGATAGTAACCGATCGCCCTGGATCGGGGCAGCAGGGTAACATTGGCCATGCCGGCCAGTTCCTCCACACTGTCCATGAGCCAGGCCCAGCCCGACTTGCCATCAATGCTCGCGTCGGTTTCGGACAGCAGCGATCCGCCCATTTCGGACTGCTCATCTGCCAGCATGACCCTGGCTCCCGTGCGACCGGCAGCTAGAGCGGCGGCGAGGCCCGCCGGGCCGGAGCCAACGACCAGAACATCACAGTGGGCGAAGC
>CAMLOA010000369.1 GCA_946481445.1 uncultured Devosia sp.
TACGAGCTGCGCCAGAGCAACTATGCTCTCGCCCCCTTCCCCGCGGCCCTTGAGGTCGAGTGGCAGGACCTATTGGCCTTCAAGGAAGGGCGAAGCCAGCTCGAGGGCGATGACGGCCGACCCGTCGCGGTCGACAAGCTCTGGCGCAAGCGCTCCACGGTCGTGACCAATCAGGTCCGTATCGCCCAATATCTGGGCTTCCTCGTCGGCCACGCGCCCGAACCATTGCGCATCGAGCGCGAAGCGGCCTCACTGCTGCAGCTCTCCGATGCCGCGGCGCTCCTGGGCTTCCTCCGCTTCAAGCAGCAGCGCCAGTCCCAGTTCACCGGATCGGCACGCATCACCAAGACCGATCTCGATCTTCTAACCCTTGGCGCCGCCCTGCTCTCGCCCCAGGACGGTTTCCTGCGCCTCGACAAGCGGTTCGAGGCTGGCCTTCTGGCACTGCGCGGTCGTTTCGGCATGCTGGCGCCGCCAGCCGACCTGCCCGAAGCCGAGCGCAGGCGCCGCGACGATCAGGACCGGCACGACATCTGCAACCGGCTCCTCGACGACATCAAGCGCATCGAGCGCTCCTTTCGCGGCCGCACCAGCAATTCGGCGACCCACCGGGCGCGGCTCGAACCGCTGCTGTCCCAGGAAGCGCCGTTGCAGCAATTCTACGAAAGGCTCGCCGTTCTCGACGCCGAACTGGAGCGGCTCGATCCGGCCCGCATCGGCTATTGGCGCGCCGTCCGGTCCCTCGCCCTCCTCCATATCCTCGCGCAATTTCCGGCGCGGCGCTCCATGCTGGTCGAGCTCGACTACAGGCCCGACAATTCCGGCCATCTGCGCTTTGCGGACGAGAAGTGGTTCTTCATCATCCCGGTCGCCATGTTCAAGAACGATCTGGCGCAGCATTTCTCGGGATTGGACGAGGTCAAGATCCCCATCGACGACGTGCACGGCGCTTATGCCGCCATTGGCCGCTATGTGGAAGCGGGCCGGCAGCGCATTCTGCGTGGCGCCCGTTCCGACGCGATCTTCGTCTCGAGCCGCGACAATCCCCGCTATAGCCCTCAGGGGATCGACAACCTGTTCCAGGCGCTCCTTTCCCGCCTCTTGGGACCGGGGGGCGGCGCGCCGCTGCATCTGGCCGATGGCTTCATCATGACCATCCATGGCATGCGCGACCTGGTCGCCACCTCGGCGCTCAAGGCCTCGGGCGATTTCCAGACCGCCGCCGACGCCATCCTCGATTCCGAATCCACTGTGCGCAAGGCCTATGCCCGCTACTTGCCTGCCGATCGATCCCCGCGGCTCAAGGAGGCTTTGCGCGCGGCCCGCGGGCTGGGATCGGGAGGGGATTGTCTCGGCGAGGACGATCCCGAGGGCGACGACCACGACCATGCCGATACCCCATCCGACGAAGACGGCGAGAAAGCCGCCATCGATACGGAGGACGACGACGAGGAAGGTGAGGATTAGGAGGAGCCGGGTGGACCGAAAGCGCTTCGCGTCCGCTCCATCCGGCGCCCCGGCCTCGCTGCGGATGGGAGTGTCAAGCTCGTTACCTAGCTCACTATGAGGGGGGCGGCCAAAGCCGCCCCTTTTTCGTCAGGATGCGATCAGCATGTCGGTCATCGGATCGCGGCCGCCATCGGGATCGATGGGCTTCCAGCCGCCCCGCCCATGCCCTTTCGAACCGGTGACGAAATGGGCCGCCGCGCTGCGGCTCGAGAACCTGAGATCGCGGGTCAGGAGGTAGCAGGCGCCATTCCGAACCGGCACCAGCAGACCGGCATGCAACAGCGCGGCGCGGTGATAGCTGGCACTGGAATTGGCGCTGCTGACCGTATCGATCCGGATTTCGGAATCGCGCAGCACGATCCAGTCCCCATCGCCATGGTGAACCGCGCGGGCCTGAAGGCCGCCATTGAATTCGAGCTCATGGATCGCCCCCTCGGGCATCTGGTCGAAGATGCGCAGGCTCGTCGAGAAGGCCTTTTCGAAGCGCGGACCGGCAAGAACATTGCGGCTCGATTGGCCGGCATAGGCGATGCCCTTGCGCGCGAGCAGCAGTGCGAACTGACCGGCCAGCACCTGGAGATCGTCGAACCGATCCGGGGCAATGGCCGTGCCATCGGGCGTGGCATTGACCAAGCTCAGATCGCGGCAAGCGGCAAGGCGCATATGCATCAACCGCTCGAGGGCCAGCGCGTCTTCGAAACCGAGCTGACCACGCGCGTCGCCGACCATGGCAATGGTCTCGACATCCCGGATCGGCTGGCTGCCCTGGCAGACCCGGACGCCGAGCTCGGCACTGGCGCCGACATAGATATCGGTGCCCGAGACGAGAAGGTAGACGCCCGGCCGACGCCAGAAGTCGAGCCGGCCCAGCTCCCGTCGCCCCCGCCAATCTAGAACCAGCATGGCCGGTTCAAAGAGCGGCGAGACCACCTGCCCAGCATGGGGCAAGGGCAATGCGGCCGGCTCATCGCCAGTCCCGGGCGGCGTCAGCGGCGCAATGTCCTCGGCCTCCGGTTCCTGGGGGCAACGCAACCGGGTGGTTTCCTCCATGGGGCGGCCATCGAGTTCGGCCTCGATGAAGCCCGCTTCAAGGAGGACGCAGATTGCGCCGACGGGGTCGGGGTGACCGGCGAGCAACGCCACGATCTCGCCAACGCGTGCCGACCCGGTGGCATCGATCTGGGCGAGCACCCGGATCTGCACGCCCCCGCTCAACAGCGGATGCTGGACGAGGCCATGCCGGACGACCGGCTTGGGCAATGTTTCGTGGGAATGGGAAGAAGGCGATTTGCCCGCGGCCCTGCCGCGGGTAGAGTTGGAATCAGCCATGTGACCTCGCTGTTAGGCAGTGAGTTGCATGGTCAGGCTGGCTTGGGTGTACCACCACCCTTGCCGGCCGCCCTCAAAGGCGACCTTCTGGCCATGGAGCGACATGCGCTCAAAGCTCAGTTTGACATGGGTTGGGGCAAATGCAAGCGCATTCGTTCTTGTTTTGTGCTGATGGTTAACGGCCGTGCTGTGGGCGATAAAAGGTGCTCCCCACCCGCGCTCGGCGCCCGGTTGCCTGACGATCCAGCACCAGCATGGGGCCAGACAAAGGATTGACCGTGGGCGCTCTGCCACCTATGCAGAAATCGAGAAGCTGCACCGGCTTAACCACAGGTTGCAGCATTTTCCACTTGCGATAGAAACTTCATTGGATTGATGGCAATCTAGAGCTGCCCCAGGTTCGGCAGTCATTCTGCAATGACCCGGGAACGATCCACATGGTTATCCAAGAACTGCCAGGAACCAGAATACTCC
>CAMLOA010000370.1 GCA_946481445.1 uncultured Devosia sp.
CGCGCCATGGCCCGGCGCGGTTTCGATGTCCGCATTGCCGGTTCCGTCGCCGATGGGCTGGCTGCCGTCAATGACAAGCCCCCCGCCTATGCCGTGGTCGATCTGCGCCTCGAAGATGGCAACGGGCTCGAAGTGGTCTCGGCCCTCCACACCAAGCGTCCCGACGCCCGCGCCGTGGTACTGACCGGCTATGGCAATATCGCCACTGCCGTCACGGCGGTGAAGCTGGGTGCCATCGACTATCTCTCCAAGCCCGCCGACGCCGACGACGTCATCAATGCGCTGCTCGCCACGGGCGAAGACAAGCCCGAGCCGCCGGAAAATCCCATGTCGGCCGATCGCGTCCGCTGGGAGCATATCCAGCGCGTCTATGAATTGTGCGACCGCAACGTGTCCGAAACCGCGCGCCGCCTCAACATGCACCGCCGCACCCTGCAGCGCATCCTCGCCAAGCGCGCCCCGCGCTGATCCGTATGGAGCCATGCCCCGTACCAAGAGCGGGACTGCAAGGAAATCCAGAAATGACGATCCGGGGCCTGTTGACCGTTTGCACCATGCTGATTTTGACCACGCCCGCGCTGGCCGTATCCATCGGCGAAATGGCGCGCGATTGCGGGGATGATGCCGAACGCTATTGCCAGGGGGTCGGCTATGGCGAAGCGATGCAGCAATGCCTCGATCGCAATGCCGAAAAGCTGACGCCCCAGTGCAAGGCCATTGTCGACCGCCTCAACCAGGGCGAAGGCGTCAGCCTGTTCTAGGGTCGACAAATCCGGTCCGATGCGGCTAGCTCCCCGTAACCACAAATCGAGGAGCCGCCCATGACCGTCACCCTTCATTTCCACGGCGCGGCGGGCACGGTGACCGGCTCGTGCTATCGGGTGGAGCATCCGGGCGGACAGTTCCTGGTCGATTGCGGCCTGTTCCAGGGCAATAGGAGCGTGCGCGACCTCAATCTTAAGCCGACGCCGTTCGATCCGCGCTCCATCGATTTCCTGCTGCTCACCCACGCCCATATCGACCATGCCGGCCTCCTGCCCAAGCTCTACCGCGAGAAGTGGCGGGGGCCGATGTGGATGACCGAGCCGACAGCGGGCCTGCTCGAATATCTGCTGCCCGATTCTGCCGGCATCCAGGAAAGCGAGGCCGAGCGCGAAACGCGCAAGCAGGCGCGCCGCGGCGAGGAGCCGGCGCGGCCGCTCTACACCATGGAAGATGCCGAGGAGGCGCTGCGCCATCGCAGGATCTGCGCCTATAGTGACTGGTTCGAGCCCGGCCCGGGCGTGCGCGCCCGCTACTGGAATGCCGGGCACATCATCGGCTCGGCCTCCATCGAGGTCGAGGTCAGGGACGGTTCGGACACGGTCCGGATGATGTTCTCGGGCGATATCGGGCCCGACGAAAAGGTCTTCTATGCCGAGCCCGAAGGCCCGGCCGGCTTCGACTATATCCTGTGCGAATCCACCTATGGCGGCCGCGAGCGCGAGGATTATTCGCTGGCCCAGCGCCGCGCTGCGCTGAGGCAGGAGATCAACGACGCCATGGCGCGCGGGGGCAATCTGGTCATCCCCGCCTTTGCCGTGGAGCGCAGCCAGGAGCTGCTGCACGATATCGGCGTGCTGATCAAGCAGGGCGAGATCGATCCGCAGCTTGTCTTCCTCGATAGTCCCCTGGCCAGCAAGGTCACCGGCGTCTATCGCGAACACGCCGCCATGTTCGCCGATGTCGAGCTGGGCGCCGACGAATTGTTCAACGACCCGCGCTTCCGCATCGTGGAGGCGGTGGAGGATTCCAAAGCCATCAATTCGATCCGCGGCGGCGCCATCATCATGAGCGCCTCGGGCATGGCCGATGCCGGCCGCATCAAGCATCACCTGCGCAACAATCTCATCCGGGCCAATGCCACCGTGCTCTTCGTGGGCTATCAGGCCCCGGGCACGCTGGGCCATGTGATCCTGAGCGGGGCGAAGGAGGCCCGCATCCATTCCCAGCTGGTGCCCATCCGCGCCACCATCCGCTCCATGGGCAATTACTCGGCCCATGCCGATCATTCCGAGCTGATGGACTGGATCCGCGCCCGCCTGCCCGCCCATGGCGCCATCTTCCTCACTCATGGCGAGGACGAGGAGCGGGCCGCCCTGCGCCAGGCGCTGATTTCCATCGGCCTGGGCGGCGACCAGGTCGTGCTGCCCCAGCTCGACGATTATTTCGAGCTGACCGCCGCCGGCATTGCCGCCAAGGCCGCGGTGGCCGCGCCCCGCATCGATCGCCAGCAGGTGCATTCGGACTGGCACAATGCCTTTTCCGATTTCACCATCCGCCTCAGCCAGCGCCTGCAATCGGGCACGCCCGAGGAGAAGCTGGCCGTCATGCGCGCCCTGCAGAAGGAGCTCGACGCGCTGGGCGCCCCGCCCAGCCCGCCGCCGCTCGCCACGCCCATCACCCCGGTCGAGAGCCAGGCCTATGACGAATAGGCCGCGTCCGCCCGGGCCGGCAGCCATGCGCAGGGCGGCAGCGGGCCGCCCTTAACCCCCGCTAAACCATCTTTCTCGCCCCCGGCGCTTCTGCTATCAGCGCCCCCATGACAACGCCGCTCAAGAACATCCGCAATTTCTCCATCGTCGCCCATATCGACCATGGCAAATCCACCCTGGCCGACCGCCTCATCCAGATGACCGGCGGGCTGGAAGCCCGCGAGATGAAGGAGCAGGTGCTCGATTCCATGGATATCGAGCGCGAGCGCGGCATCACCATCAAGGCCCAGACCGTCCGGCTGAACTACAAGGCCCAGGATGGCGAGACCTATGTGCTGAACCTCATCGACACGCCCGGACACGTCGACTTCGCCTACGAAGTCAGCCGCTCCATGGCCGCCGTCGAAGGGAGTCTCCTCGTCGTCGATGCCTCCCAGGGCGTCGAGGCGCAGACCCTGGCCAATGTCTATCACGCGCTCGACGCCAATCACGAGATCGTCCCCGTCCTCAACAAGGTCGATCTCCCCGCCGCCGACATTCCGCGCGTCAAGACCCAGATCGAGGACGTCATCGGCATCGATGCGTCCGACGCGCTCGAAATCTCCGCCAAGACGGGCCTCGGCATCGACACCGTGCTCGAAGCCATCGTCACCCGCCTGCCGGCCCCCAGGGGCGATGCCGATGCCCCGCTCAAGGCGCTGCTGGTCGATTCCTGGTACGATACCTATCTGGGCGTCGTCGTCCTCGTGCGCATCATCGACGGGGTGATGAAGAAGAACCAGCGCATCCGCATGATGGCCTCCGGCGCCGTCTATGAGCTGGACCGCGTCGGCG
>CAMLOA010000371.1 GCA_946481445.1 uncultured Devosia sp.
CCAGTTGGAAAAATGTTAGCACTCCCAAACTTTCTAGCAAGGCGAAAATGCCGCCCTCAAAGGTGAAAAGTGCCGAGCTCAAGCCCACCCCCCGGCGGCAGCACAAGGCCGACGCCAAGGCGGCGGCGCATCCCCACCCGCCCAAGCCGCGTCCGCTGACGCGCATCCAGCGCGAAAAGCAGGACATTATCCTCGAAGCGGCGCTCGAAGTGTTTTCGGTGCATGGCTTCCGGGGCGCCACGATCGACCAGATCGCGGAGGTGGCGGGGATGAGCAAGCCCAACCTGCTCTACTACTTCCCGCGCAAGGAGGAGATTCATCGCCGCCTGATGTCGGCCCTGCTCGAAACCTGGCTGGCGCCGCTCCAGGGCATGGACGCCGAAGGCGATCCGTTCTCGGAGATCCGCTCCTATATCCGCCGCAAGCTGGAAATGGCGCGCGACTTCCCGCGCGAAAGCCGGCTCTTTGCCAACGAGATGCTGCAGGGCGCGCCGCGCATCATCGAGATGATCGAAGTCGACCTCAAGAATCTGGTCGACGAAAAGGCCAAGGTGCTGCTGCTATGGATGGAGCAGGGCAAGATTGCCCGTACCGATCCCTATCACCTGATCTTCTCGATCTGGGCGACCACCCAGCATTATGCCGATTTCGACGTCCAGGTTCGCGCCGTGCTCGGCAAGGATCGGGGTGGGGAAGGCCGCTTCGAGGACGCCGCACGCTATCTCGAGCAGTTGTTCCTCTATGGCCTGACGCCCCGCAAGTAGCCGGCCCGGCCGGCACCTGGCAATCGATCACCAGTCAGGGATCGCGGCCCTGGGCTGCGGCCTTCAGGGCGCGGCGCGCCTTGCCGATCGCGCCCAGGTGGGTCTGCTCGAAGCCGGTGCCGGTCTTGAGGCCGTAGCCCAAGGCCCGGTCCATGCCGATATGGGCCAGCCAGATGGCAGCAAGGCCATAGGCGGTCGGCCCGGCCAGCAGGCCCAGAAGCGCCGGGCCGGCATAGCTGTGGCCGAGATTGTAGGTGAGGGTTCCCAGGCGGGTGGAGTGCAGGTAACCCAGCATGGCCAGGTCCGGCGCCAGCAGGAGCAGGGCGAAGACCAGCCAGGACTGCCCCAGCGCACCATAGGCGGCGAGGGCAAGTCCAACGGCCGCCACACCTTCCAGTCGCTGCAGCAGGATGGCGTCGGCCAGGCGGTAGGGGCGCGGAGCAGGGGTTACCATGGGCGCGGTCCTCGGTTGGTGATGACCGCATATTTGCCCATGCATCCGCGAGTGCCAATCGGCCCAATTCTTCGACCGGCCATACAAGAATGTATAGGCTAGGAGGCGGCCCACAATGGCCGTGGGGCGGGAACGTCGTCGCTGTCCTGGCCAGCGAACTGGTAGCTGCTGCCGCGGCGGGCCTTGGCCCGATAGAGGGCCGCGTCGGCCATGCCCATCAGGCTGACCGGCGTATGATACCAGGCGCCGGCGGGCACGATGCCGATGCTGACGCCAACCGATGCGGCACCGCCCTGCAGCGGCACCGGCCGCTCGATGGCGGCGATACAGTCCCGCGCGAGCCCGGTCAGGGCCGCGACGCCGGTCCGCGTGGTGGCCAGCAGCACGAATTCGTCGCCGCCCACCCGGGCCAGCATGTCGGTGGGTCCGATCAGCCGGGTCAGCCGGGATGCGATCGTCCGCAGCACGTCGTCGCCGGCGGCGTGGCCATGGGCGTCGTTGACATGCTTGAAGCGGTCGAGGTCGAGCGCCATGACCGCAAACGCCGTCCGCGCCGCCGTCAGCTCCTCGAGCGCAGTCTCCAACGCCAGCCGGTTGGAAAGGCCGGTGAGCGGGTCGCTGCGCGATTGCTGGTGGGCCAGCCGCCGCTGGCGGTCGATATCGACCACCAGCCAGCGTATCCGCAGCAGGATGGCGAAGACCACCAGCATGGTGAAGATGGCGAAGGGGAGCCGGATCGGGGCGAATTGCCGGAAGATCTGCTCGGCCAGGTTGGTGCGCGTCCAGGTCAGGTAGGTCCCGGAGGGACCTTGCCCGGCCAGCATCGGAATCTGCTGCACGCTCGGGTCGTCCGGCATCGGGCCGGTGAGGCTGGCAGAGTTGAGCCCGGCAACGCGCCCCAGCATCACGGCACGCTCGGGCGTCAGCGGCCCATAGGAAGCGACCACCGCATCGACCGCATTGGCGGCGCGCTGCCGCTCGGCCGCAAGATCAGACCGGTCGATGCTCTGGGCGACGTGGAGCGCGGTGGTCACCAGAACAATGGCCGCCACCGTCAAGAAGCCGGCGCAGATGGCCACCAGCCGGCTGACCTTGCGCAGTCCGTCATGGTCGTTCGTCGGCCGGGCCGCCACCGGCGCGGCGGTCAGGGGTGAAATTGGAGTCATGCGCCTGCGTCCTCAAGCGCAACCAGCTATGACCGGAAGTGGTTGGAAAACCGTTATCACCGGCCCGGACTGCGTCACATTCGCGCCATAGTCGGGCATGGAGGTGCCCCGGGCGCGGCGGTTGATTGCGTGGAACCCGCCAAATCTGCCTCCGCAGCGAACAGAAGCGGGAACCGTGTCGCATGGGCCACACCCGGGAAGATGAATCCACCTCCGGGCCATCCGTTGGCCTTCGGCGCGCCGATGCGGCCCAGTTCGTGGATTCATTTTGCAGTATATTGCCCGCCTGTTCAGGGTGATGGTCGAATTGTGGCTCTCCCGGGTGCGGCATCCGGGCAACACCGGGCCAATGGACGGCGCCGTTGACCAATATGGGCACATTGTGGCCCGGGACCCCCACTAAACGGCCAGCTCACCTTAACTTTCGTGAGTTCCAAGTTTGACCAGAAAGACTGTTTCCGCCGCCGCCATTGCTGCAGCACTTCTCCTCCTCCCCACTGCAGCCTATGCCCAATGCGGCGGCGCCTCCTGGTATGGTCCCGGCTTCCATGGCAAGCGGACCGCCTCGGGCGAAACCTTCAACCAGAACGCCATGACTGCCGCCCATCGCTCGCTTCCGTTCGGCACCAAGGTGCAGGTCACCGACCAGCGCACCGGCAAGAGCATCGAAGTCACCATCAATGATCGCGGCCCCTTCCACGGCGCCCGCATCATCGACCTCTCCAAATCCGCCGCGGCCGCCCTCGGTTTCCAGAACCGTGGCACCACCTCTGTCTGCATCGCGCAGTCCTGATCCTCCTGGCGGTGCGTGCCGCCCGACATCAAGGGGCCGTCCAGCCGGGCGGCCCGTTCGTGTTTTTCGGCATGGACCTTCAGCGCAGGCCCAGCGCTTCTATGGC
>CAMLOA010000372.1 GCA_946481445.1 uncultured Devosia sp.
TGAAGTGGCTGGGCTGGGTAGCACCGCTTGGACGCGCCCTCGGCAAGCTGCCCATGCTCAACGTCATGACCCACCAGCAATTGCGGGAGGCCGTGACCCGGGCCGGCTTCGTCATCGAGCACGACTGGCGCCCAACCCCGCATGCCGCCGTCTTCATCATCGCCCGCAAGCCGGAAGCTGCCTGACCTGCCTGTGGATGCCGCGGGACCATCTCCCCGAATCGGCCCATCCCTGTGCTAGTCTGCCGGCTCAAGTCATGCTTGCGCGTGCGTGTTCCCGGCCTGCGGGACGTCAATCCGCTGACCGGGAGAACCGATGAAGGTAGCCATCGACATGGGCGTGAGTGCGGGCAATGCCGCCGCAACGCTCGATCTCGAGGAGCTGCTGGCCACGCGCCTGTTGGTGCAGGGCAATTCGGGCTCCGGCAAGTCGCATTTGCTGCGCCGCCTGCTCGAGCAATCCGCCCCCTGGGTCCAGCAATGCATCGTCGATCCTGAGGGCGATTTCGTCACCCTGGCTGATCGGTTCGGGCATCTGGTGGTCGATGCCACCCGCACCGAAGCCGAACTGACTCGCATCGCCGCCCGCGTGCGCCAGCATCGGGTCTCGGTCGTACTCAACCTCGAAGGCCTCGATGTCGAGCAGCAGATGCGCGCCGCCGCTGCCTTTCTGGGCGGGATGTTCGATGCCGATCGCGACCACTGGTATCCCGTGCTTGTCGTCGTCGACGAGGCCCAGCTCTTTGCCCCGGCCGTGGCCGGCGAAGTCTCCGACGAAGCCCGCAAGCTTTCGCTGGGCGCCATGACCAATCTCATGTGCCGCGGCCGCAAGCGTGGCCTGGCCGGGGTCATCGCCACCCAGCGCCTGGCCAAGCTGGCCAAGAACGTTGCCGCCGAAGCCTCCAATTTCCTCATGGGCCGCACCTTTCTCGATATCGACATGGCGCGCGCCGCTGACCTGCTGGGCATGGAAAAGCGCCAGGCCGAGCAGTTCCGCGACCTCGCTCGCGGCCACTTCGTCGCCCTCGGCCCCGCCATTTCCCGCCGCCCCTTGCCGGTCACCATCGGCGATGTCGAGACGTCGGCCCGTTCCACCAGCCCCAAGCTCACCCCGCTGCCCGAGGCACCGGCCGATGCCGCCGACCTGATCTTCACCGGCACCGCCGAGGAAGCGGCCCGTCCCGCCATTCGCCGCCCGGCGCCGCCCCCGCCGCCTTCGACCAATGAGTTGCTGGCCCAGGTCGCCCGTGCCCGTCCTCAGGCCGAAGAGGCGCCGCAATCGCTGTTCCACGAAATCGACGCGGCCGAACGCGAGCGCATGGTCGACGCCGTGATGGCCGAATTGCTGAGCGACCCCGATGCCAGCTTCCGCACCGTTGCCGTGCTCTATCAGGATTTCCTGGTCCGCTGCCGCATCCGCCGCGTGCCCGGCGAGCCGCCCGCTCTGCCCGCCTTCAAGCGCAAGCTGGCCGTCGCCCGCGTCGCGCCCGAGGCCGAGATTGCCCGGTCCGATGGCTGGCAGCAGGCTCTGGCTCTGTCCGAAACCCTCACCGACGACGTGCAGGGCGTCTTCCTCGTCCTCGCCGAGGCGGCCCTGGCCGGCGCACCCTGTCCGTCCGATGCCACGCTCGCCCGTCTCTACGGCACCCATTCGGCCAGCCGGGCCCGGCGCCTGCTGACCTGGTTCGAGGAACGGGGGCTCATCGTCATCCGGCTCGATTTCCGCAATAACCGCGTCGTCGCCTTTCCCGACCTGGGCGCCGAAACCGCACCGGGCGATCCCAACGGCCCTGACGCCATGGCCGACGAACGCGGCGCCGCCGAATGAAGTATCACGCCGCCGCCAGCCGCCGCCTCGGCGCCCGTTCACGCCAGAGCACAAACTCCACCACGCCCAGATTGATCAGCCAACCGGCCCAGAGCAGCAGCCCCAGCCACGGGTCGGCGGGGATTGAACTGGTCGCCACCGCATAGGGGATGACGAGCAGCCGCTGCGTCGCCACGCCCAGCCCGATGGCATAGGCCCGCATCATCCAGGCCCGGTGCGTGGCGATGTCCCGCCGCCGGATTGCCCGGTAGGCGATCGCCAGCGCCATGGCCAGCGCCAGCCCGAAGATCAGGTTGGACGAGTATTTGAGCCATCCGCCGAAGGCGGGAAAGAACTGGTTCATCCACACCGCGCTCACCGCCGTCGCCAGCCCCGCCAGGATGAATATCCGTCCGCTCCAGCGGTGGAAGCCCGGCCAGTTCCGGCGGATCGCATGGGTGAATTGCAGCACGCCGAGCAGGTTGAACAGGCTCCCCGCCACGATATGCAGCCCGATCGGCACCGGGTTGGCCACATAGTTCACCGATTCCGGGGCGATCGCCCCGGTCACCATGCCCTCGCGCACCGCCAGCAGCGACATCGCCCCGGTCGCAATCGGCACCAGCCCCAACAGCAATAGTCCCGCCGGTATCAGCCCGGCCCTCCATCCACGCGCCATCACTTGCTCCAGGCCAAGGTCGTATTTTCTGGACAGTATGTAATGTATTTCATTCTTTGAGTCCAGTTTATACGACCAGATGCCCGGTGGTCGCGGACACGAAGGTGAAAACATCACCCCCAAAGCTCCAGAAAAAGGAGCCCCCGGATCCTTGTCGGATCCGGGGGCCGCGTCGGTCAGACGAGCCGCGTCGGAGGGAACGGTGCGCTCAGTCTTCCTCGACGAACACCTCGGCGCGCTTCTTGCGGATTGAGGGGAGCAACGCCAGGATCACCGCCAGCAAAGCCAGGCCCAGCAGCGTCGCCGAGATGGGCCGCTCGAGGAAGATCATCGGATCGCCGCGCGAGATGATCATCGCCCGCCGCAGATGTTCCTCCAGCAGCGGCCCCAGCACGAAGCCGAGCAGCAGTGGCGCCGGTTCGCAGCCGAAGCGGATCAGCAGGTAGCCGAGCACGCCGAAGAAGGCGATGGCGTAGATGTCGTAGATATTCTGGTTGATCGAGAAGGTCCCGATGCAGGCGAACAGCACGATGGCCGGGAACAGCACGCGATAGGGGATGGAGAGCATCTTCACCCAGAGCCCGATCAGCGGCAGGTTGAGGATGACCAGCAGCAGGTTGCCGACCCACATCGAGGCGATGATGCCCCAGAACAGCGCCGGCTGTTCGTTGATCACATTGGGTCCGGGCGTGATGCCCTGCAGGATGAAGGCCCCGATCATCAGCGCCATCACCGGGTGGGCGGGAATGCCCAGTGTCATCAGCGGGATGAAGCTGGTCT
>CAMLOA010000373.1 GCA_946481445.1 uncultured Devosia sp.
AAGACAAGCAAAACCGTGATTCCGACGAGCATCCGCACCCTCCCTGCCTGAGCGTCGGCTTGGTGTCCATCGGCTCGGTTGCAAGCCCAACGAACAACCAGGCTGACAACTGCGAGGATTAAAGGCATTTTGCCTTCGAATCCATGGCTCTGGTTTGCCGGGTGGCGAGAGAAGGCCCGCGGCAGTTTGCCCGGGCTGTGAACGATGGACAAAGCCGGATCGCGTCCCTATTTTTACACCATGCTGCGGTTTCTGTTGATCATCGTTTCGACTTGTCTGTTCGCGGTCGTGTCCTTCACGGCCTCGGCGCATGAGACCGGTATGATCGTATCGACAGAATTGGCGAGTCGTATGCAGCCGATGGATCACGCTTCCATGGCGAAGGCGTCGTGTACCGATGATGGGACCTGCGAGACCGATCCAGGGCTGTGTGAACTCGTCTGCATGGGTATCGGCGTGTTCCTGCCGGCCGAGCGTGCATCGGCGGGCCTTGACCTGCCCCGCGAAACCTATCGTCGCCCTCCTGGCGCGGCGCTCCTCTCTACGTCCCCTGCTCTCCACGATCGACCTCCCATAGCGCACAGTCTTTGAAGCCGCGGCAGGCTGTGCCTGCCGCACGCCTCCAGATTCTTGAACGGGACACCTGTCCCGAGGTGATGCTATGAGATCCTTTACCCGACGCGGCTTCCTGGCCGCCGGCGCAGCGACGCTCGCTGCAGCCCAGTTCCCCATCCATGCCTTCGGCCAGACGGTCGCGCCATTACGGCTCGCCGCCAAGCGCCGTACACTCGACATCGATGGCCGTGCCGCCACCGTCTTCGGCCTTTTCGGTTCCGGCCGGCAAGGCCTCGTCCTCGATCCAGGTCAGCGCTTCCGGGTCGACCTCAGCAATGACCTTCCCGTTCCCACCATCGTGCACTGGCATGGCCAGATTCCGCCGAACGCGCAGGATGGTGTGCCGGATATGCCGCAGCCGCTTCTTGCACCCGGCGAGACGCGCAGCTTCGATTTTGCCCCGCTTTCGGGCACGCACTGGATGCACAGCCATGTGCCGATCCAGGAAATGCAGCTGCTTGCGGCTCCGCTGATCGTGCGCCGGCCTGAAGAGGTCGCCGCCGACCGGCAGGATGTGGTGCTCTTCCTGCACGATTTCTCCTTCAAGGCGCCGGAAGAGGTGCTGGCGGAGATTACCGGCGGGCATGCGGGCGCTGCGCCCTCCGGCGCCATGCAGGGCATGGACCACGGCAGCATGGCCGGAATGGGCGGCATGACCATGGATCTGAATGACTATGACTGGGATGCCTATCTTGCCAATGACCGCACGCTCTCCGATCCCGACATCATGTCGGTCGAGCGCGGCGGACGAGTCCGGCTGCGCGTCATCAACGCCGCCGCTGCCACGGTTTTCTGGATCGATACAGGTGCGCTGGCAGGGCAGCTTGTCGCCGTGGACGGGCATCAGGTCCGCCCGCTCGCCGGTTCCCGCTTTGGCCTTGCCATGGGACAGCGGCTCGACATCGAGATCGACCTGCCGAACGAGGGCAGGGCGTGGCCCGTGCTTGCGCTGCGCGAGGGTGCGCGCGAGCGGACCGGCATCGTCCTTGCAACGTCTGGCGCAACCATTGCCAGGATCGGCGCCCTTGCCGAAAAAGAGGCACCGGCCTTCGATATTGACCTTGCGCAGGAAGCGAGCCTTTCGGGTATCGGCACGTTGCCGGAAAGGCCGATCGAGCGAAGCCAGATGGTCATGCTGGGCGGCTCCATGAAGCCCTATGCCTGGACCATCGACGGGGCTGTCTGGGGCAAGCACCGCCCCATCGTCGCAAAGAGCGGCGAGCGGGTGGAACTCGCCTTCCACAACATGTCGATGATGGGGCACCCGATGCATCTGCACGGCCATGCCTTCCAGGTGGTCGGGATCAATGCTCGTCGCTTTGCCGGCGCCCGTCGCGATACGGTCTATGTGCCGCCGATGTCGATGGTCACCGTGGCGCTGGACGCGGGTGAGGCCGCGCGCTGGATGCTGCATTGCCACCACATGCCGCATCTTTCGGCCGGCATGATGACCGAGTTTAGGGTCGAGGTGTGAAGGTCGCGTGGCTTGTAGGCGCTGTGGTTCTTGTGGCCGCGGCCGGCATGATTCTCTTCGTCTTGGAAAGGCCGAACCGAGAGGCTGACGAGCGCATCGCCCTCGGCAAGGCCCTCTATGCGGAGAATTGCGCGAGCTGCCACGGCGCCCGGCTGGAGGGGCAGCCTGACTGGCGCAGCCCGCGGATGGACGGCCGCCTGCCCGCGCCGCCTCACGATGCCACCGGCCACACCTGGCATCATGCCGACGCGCAGCTTCTGGCGATCATCCGACGCGGCACAGCCGCGGTTGTCGGTGGTGGCTACGAGAGCGACATGCCGGGCTTTGCGGGCATCCTCAGCGATGCCGAAAGCGTGGCGGTGCTGGATTTCATCAAGAGCACCTGGCCGCAGCGCGAGGCGGGTTATCAGCGCCGGATCTCGGGCGGCTGATCTTACACATCCGGCCGCGGGGATTGCCCCGTGGCCCTTCGGGAAACAATTTCGCCGGGTGGCAATTGCCGCAGCCGGCTTCCGATCAGGACAAACACATGACACGAAACGATCAACAGAAGCGCCATTCGAAAAATGCGGCTGGCGGCATGAACAAGGGAAAGATCGCCGTCCTCGCCATTGTCGCGGTGGGTATCGCCGCCGCCGCCGTCTGGACGCGCCGGGGGGGCGAGTCCCCGGTAGCTGAAACTGCGGCGGGTGGGGGTGCTCTCGTCGCCGGCACTGTTCCGGCAACCCTGTCGGAGGCAGCAAGGATGGGGGAAAAGGCGTTCAACGCCGTCTGTGCCGCCTGCCACGGTGCAAATGCCGCGGGAAGCGAGGCCGGGCCGCCGCTGGCGCATAAGATCTACGAGCCCTCGCATCATGGCGACTACGCCTTCGAGATGGCCGTCGCCAACGGCGTTCGGGCGCATCACTGGAGGTTCGGCGACATGCCGCCCCAGCCAGCGATGACGAAGGCCGATCTCCAGAACATCATCGCCTATGTGCGCGAGGTGCAGCGGGCAAACGGCATCGAGTGAGCCGGCAAGCCCTGCTGGCCAGATTTGCCGAGTTGCGAAGCCGCCGTGGATGGAAAGAATGACCGCCGGAAAGATTCGCGGCAGTCCCCGCAGAGGGGAGCGAGAACGGAAGGCAGGCAGGCATGATCGACGACAAGCGGCTGGAAGCGGAGATGGATGCGC
>CAMLOA010000374.1 GCA_946481445.1 uncultured Devosia sp.
ACGTGACCTCGCCGCGCCGGCGCTCCTTCTGATCGAAGTCGCCAACGTGCTACGCACGCTGGTCGGGCGTGGCGCTGCAACGCCGGAGCAGGCGAGGGGCCTTTTCACTCTGCTCCAGGCCGCGCCCGTCACCATCGTCGAGCCCCGCGAGACGGTACTCGACTTCATCGATCGCGAGATCATCGAGGAGTTCAGCCATGACCTTCGCAACCGCGGGGTGACGCTGCGGCTGGGCGCCAAGGTCGAAAAGGTGGAACTGGACGCGCAGGGCTGGGCCATATCCATCCTGGCGGACGGCCGCCGCATTCGCAGCGACATGCTCCTCTATGCCGCGGGCCGCTCGGGCGCCACGGCCAATCTGGGTCTGGAGAATTGCGGCATCACCCCGATCGACCGCGGGCGCATCAAGGTCGATCCGGTGACGTTCCAGACCTCGACCCGCAACATCTACGCGGCCGGCGACGTGATCGGCTGGCCCTCGCTGGCCTCCACCTCCATGGAGCAGGGCCGCATTGCCGCCCTGCATGCCTGCGGCGCACCCATGCCGCCGGCGCCGGAATTCTTCCCCTATGGCATCTACGCGGTGCCCGAAATCTCCACGGTCGGGCTCACCGAGCAGCAGGTCAAGGCGCAGGGCATTCCCTACGAGGCCGGCATCGCCCGCTTCCGCGAGACCTCGCGCGGCCACATCATGGGCCTGCAGTCGGGCATGATGAAGATGATCTTCGCGCTCGACACGCGCAAGCTGCTGGGCGTGCATATCGTGGGCGAGGGCGCCACCGAGCTGATCCATATCGGGCAGGCGGTACTGAACCTGGGCGGCACGCTCGACTATTTCGTCGAGAATGCCTTCAACTATCCGACGCTGGCGGAAGCCTACAAGATTGCCGCCCTTGACGCATGGAACCGCATGCCCAAGACCACGCCGATCGCGCCGGTCGAATAGGCCGCCGGCTGGTGCAGAACCGGGCCCGGCCCTAAGCTTGAGACCGATTTGGGGGGCGCCATGCCAGACCAGTTCGACGACATCATCATCGGCGCCGGCCAGTCCGGGCCATTTCTGGCAGCGCGGCTTGCAGATCATGGCCGCAAGGTCGCGCTTGTCGAGCGCGAACATATCGGGGGGACCTGCGTCAATACGGGCTGCACGCCGACCAAGGCGCTGGTGGCCAGCGCGCGCGCAGCATGGGCCGCCCGCCGGGCCGGTGACTGGGGGGTCACCGTGAAAGGACCCGTCAGCGTCGACATCAAGGCGGTCATGGCGCGCAAGGACAGGATCGTGGAAGCATCCGTGCAGAGCCTCACCGACTGGCTGGGCGCGATGAAGACGCTCGAGGTCATCCATGGGCAGGCCAGCTTCGTGGCCCCCGACGCGGTGGCCGTGGGCAAGCGCCAGCTGACCGGCAAGCGGATATTCATCAATTCCGGGGCGCGGCCCAGCATCCCGAACTGGCCGGGCCTGGCCAGCGTCCCCTATCTCGACAACGCGTCGATGCTGAACCTCGACGCGCTGCCCGGGCACCTGATCATCATCGGCGCCAGCTATATCGGGCTCGAATTTGCCCATATGTATACCCGGTTCGGCTCGAAGGTGACGGTGGTGGAGCGTGGATCCCGTCCCGCCTCACGGGAGGACGAGGAGGTTTCGGCCGCTATCCGGACCATGCTGGAGGCCGAGGGCGTCACCTTCCTGCTCGGCACGACGGTGGAAGCGGTGGCGAGGGCCGGCTACGGCGTCCTGTTGTCGCTCAAGTCGCGGGAGCGGCGGTCTTCCGTCGAGGGCACACACCTGCTTCTAGCCCTGGGCCGCACGCCAAACAGCGCCGACCTCAACCTCGCTGCGGCAGGCCTAGCCACCGATGAGAAGGGCTATATTCCGGTGGACGACCACCTGCGCACCAACGTGCCCGGCATCTGGGCCATGGGCGACGTGAACGGGCGCGGCGCCTTTACCCACACCTCGTACAATGACTACGAGGTTGTCGCCGACAACATCATCGACGGCGGCAAGCGCTCGATTGCCGGGCGCATCCCGGTCTATGGGCTGTTCACCGATCCGCCCCTTGGCCGCATCGGCATGACCGAGGCCGAAGTCCGCAAGTCTGGCCGCAAGGCCCTGGTGGCCAGCATGCCGATGAGCAAGGTTGCGCGCGCCCGCGAGCGCGGCGAGACGCAGGGACTGATGAAGGTCGTGGTCGATGCGGAAACCAGGCAGATCCTGGGGGCGGCAATCCTGGGCACGGGGGGCGACGAGGTTGTGCAAACCCTGTTGCAGCTGATGGCGGCCGGCACGCCCTATACCCGCATGATGCAGACCATGCACATTCACCCCACGGTGAGCGAACTGCTGCCCACCCTGCTCGGCCAGCTCAAGCCGCTGCAATAGGGGCTAAAGGTCCGAGAACGCCACGGCGATCCCACGGCCCTTGCCCTTGGCGGCGTAGCAGGCGGCGTCGGCCTCGCCCATGAAGCCCAGCGGGGAGGCAGGGTGCTGCTCGATCGAGGTCAGGCCGACGCTGGCGCCGATGTGATAGGTGCGCCCCGCCCACTGAAAATCCAGCGCCGCTACGGCGCGCACGATGCGCCTTGCCGTCTGCAGCCCCGCCTCGGCGCCGCAATCGTGCAGGATGACGGCGAATTCGTCGCCGCCGATCCGTGCCGCCACGTCATGTGAGCGGCAGGCGCTGCGCAAGGTACCGGCGACCTGCTTGAGCAGGGCGTCGCCGGCGGCGTGCCCGGCCGTATCGTTGACCGGCTTGAAGCGATCCAGATCGACATAGAGCAGGCAATGGCGGTGCTTGCCATCGCGCGCCGATGCAATGGCGCTGCTGAGTGCCCGCTCAAAGGCGGCGCGGTTCGGCAGGCCCGTGAGGTCGTCGTGACTGGCCGAGTGCGCCAGGTGACGCTGCATGGCCCGGCTCTGCGTCACATCCTGAAACACAAGTACGGCGCCGGTGACGCCCGCAGAGTCGGATCGGAGGGGCGCTGCGGTGCAGCGAATGTCGCGCTCGGTGCCGCTGCGGGATACCAGGATGACGTCCCCATCGAGGCTGGCCGTCTTGCCGGTCGCCATGCAGGTGGCCACCGGACAGTCCTGCAATGCCCCCGTGGCGCCGTCGCGCAGCGCGAATATGGTGCGGACATCCCTGCCCAGGGCATCGGCGGAACTGAAGCCGGTCAGGTGCTCCGCCGCCGGATTCATGAACACGACCTGCCCGGTGCCGTCGGCGGCGATCATGCCATCGGTGATCGAATCAA
>CAMLOA010000375.1 GCA_946481445.1 uncultured Devosia sp.
AGGCGGCCATGCAGATCATGGGAGACTGGGCCAAGGGCGAATTCACCAATGCCGGTCTCGTTCCCAATGAGGACTTCGCCTGTGTGCCGGTGCCCCGCGCCAGCGAAGGGGGCTTCATCTACCTGATCAACTCGCTGTCCTTCTTCGACCAGCCGGAAGAAGATCGCAAGCTCGGCCAGGAGGTTCTCGCCAGCGCCATCATGGACCCTGCCGTCCAGATCGACTTCAACCTGGCCAAGGGCTCCATCCCGGCCCGCAGCGACCTCGACATGACCGGCCTCGATGCCTGCGCGCAGGCGACGGCGGCCGACTTCGTGGCCGCCGATACCGGCGGGACGGCTGTGCCGACATTCGCTGGCACCCATGCGGCTCCGGCCAATGTCGTGGGCGCGGCAACCGACGCCATCACGGAATTCTTCAATTCCGATCTGTCGCCGGAAGACGGTGCGGCCTTGCTCGCCGACGCCATGCTCGCCGCGCTCTGATGAGCCAGCATGCGGCTCGGGCTGGGTCGCATAGTCACCGGGAGGTGGCGGAGACCCCGGCCAGGGGTGTCCGCCCATCGGTCCGCCAGGTAAAAAAGGGGGCGCCGCCGATTGCTCGGCGGCGCCCCCAAATGCTGGTGGGCCCACCAGGACTCGAACCTGGAACCAGACCGTTATGAGCGGTCGGCTCTAACCATTGAGCTATAGGCCCTTGGCCTGCGTCATAGCAGGGTGGACGCGGCTGGCAAGGGGAAACGCGCTGCCGGGCGCGTGTAGCAAGTTGTCAACGCAATTGCGCTAATCAATCTCCAGCGAGAACTGGCGTGGACGCAGCATTGCCGCCTGCACGAGAAAAACTGGCATTGGCCATCACGATCGGGGCGGCCCTGCTTGCCGTGCTCGCGCCGGTGGCGCTTGCCATCCTCATCGCCGGCCGCGAGGCCGCCAATGCCGAGATCGCGCGCGCCATGGGATATGCACAGGATGTGCTGCGGCGGTCGGAGGGAACGTCCCAGCAGATCCTCGATGGCATTGCCCGGCTGCAGGCGCTGGACCAGACCGATCCTTGCAGCCCGGAAGCATTGGCCACGATGCGCAGCATCGATCTCGAATCCAGTTACATCCAGGCGATGGGCCGCGTCGATGGCGACCTGCTGGCATGCTCTTCACTGGGCCTTTCGGGCGTGGAGATGAATTTGGGTCCGGTGGACCTCTCGCAGGGTACGGGTGTCCTCCTGCGCACTAACGTGCAACTGCCCTTTGCCGAGAATTCGCGTTTCCTGGTGGTGGAATCGGACGGCTATGCCGCCATCATCCACAAGGACCTGCCCATCGATACCGCGCTGGACCAGCCGGACGTGTCCCTGGCCACCTTTTCGCAGACGACCGGCCAGGTGCTGACCCGGCGTGGGCTGATCGACACCGCGTGGATCGGTGCGCTCGACGCCGATGACAGCGTCGCGCATGTCATCTCCGGCGGCTATGTGGTGGCGGTGGTCCGCTCGCAGCGATATCGCATCGGGGCGGTGGCCGCCGTGCCGATAGCCCATCTCAACCAGCGCGTGCAGGGGGTGGCGGCCATTGCCCTGCCGGTCGGGTTGGCGGCCGGGGGCATCCTGGCGCTTGCCGTCATCTATCTGGCCCGCCAGCAGCGGTCGCTGCCCAGTGCCATCCGGTCCGGGTTGAGGCGGGACGAATTCTTTCTCGTCTACCAGCCTATTGTCGATCTCAAGACTGGAGCTTGGGTGGGCGCGGAGGCCCTCATGCGCTGGAAGCGCGGCAACGAGATGGTGCGCCCCGATCTGTTCATTCCCGCGGCGGAGGAATCGGGCATGATCCGCAAGCTGACCGAGCGGGTCGTGGAGCTGGCGGGTCGCGATGCTTCTGGCCTGTTCACCCGGTTTCGGGATTTCCACATCGGCATCAACCTGGCGCCGGCCGATCTCGAGGAGCACCAGACCCTGGCCCTGCTCGACCAATTGTCGGTGGCCACAGGCGCCAAAGCGGGCAACCTTCTGGTCGAGGCAACAGAGCGCAGCTTTACCGATCCCCAGAAGGCGGGGCCGATCATCGCCCGGTTGCGGAGTAGCGGCATCGCCGTGGCCATCGACGACTTCGGCACCGGGTATTCGAACCTGTCGTCGCTCGAGAAGCTGGAGCTCGACTACATCAAGATCGACAAATCCTTCGTGGATTCCCTGGGCACCGGCGCCGCGACGAGCAGCGTGGTGATGCATATCATCGACATGGCCAAGTCCCTCGACCTCGAGATGATCGCCGAGGGCGTCGAGACCGAAGCGCAGGCGGTGCAGCTGCGGGACATGGGCGTGCAGTTCGCCCAGGGGTGGCTGTTTGCCAAGCCGATGCCGTTCCGCCAACTCATGGACGAGCTGGAGGCGCAGCAGGCCAGCCGCGTTGCCGCATAGTGTCTAGCTTGCCGATGCCGTGCGGGAGGCCATCTGCTTCTGGATGAAGCGGATGGACCAGCGCGGGGCGAGGCGCCACAGGCGCCAGAGCAGGTTGGCGTCGTTGCCCACCAGGATATGCAGCCGATCGGCTTCGATGCCGTCGAGGATGATGCGGGCCGCGTCGGGCGCCGGAAGGGTCAGGCGTGCGGCCTCGGGGCTGTCGGCGTGGTTGCGGCCGCCAATGCCGGAATTGGCCATGATCTGGGTACGCACGGCACCGGGCATGATGACGCTGACGCCGACCCTGGTCTCGGCCAGCTCGGCATAAAGGCTCTCGGTCAGGAGCTTCACGCCGGCCTTGGCGGCGCCGTACATGCTCTGGCCAGGGAAGGGCATGAAGCCTCCCATGCTGGCCACATTTGCAATATGTGCCTCGGCCCGGGCCTTGAGGTGGGGCAGGAAGGCCTTGGTCATGTTGATGGGGCCGCCCAGGTTGATGGCGATCATGCGGTCGATCACGGCAAAGTCCAGCGATTCAAACGGGGTGAAGGGCTGGATGATGCCGGCATTGTTGATCAGTCCATCCACAGCGCCGTGATGAGCGATGATGGCTTCGGGCAGGGCAAGAACAGCAGTGCGATCGGCGATATCTGCTGTGTGCAGGCTCAGGCGGTCACCGGCCTGGGCCTCGGCAGCGGTCTGGGCGAGGCCTTCGGGGCGCAGGTCTATGGCGCCGACCCGGGCGCCGCGCGCCAGCAGCGCCCTGACGAGTTCGCGGCCGATGCCGCTGCCGCCGCCGGTCACCACGATCGTCTTGCCATCGAGCTTCATCTGGTCCTCCGAACCTTGTTACCCTTAAAT
>CAMLOA010000376.1 GCA_946481445.1 uncultured Devosia sp.
GTCGAATACAGCCTCACCGAAATGGGCAAGACGCTCGATGGTCCGATCGGCAGGCTGTGGGACTGGTCGGCCGAGCACCACGCCGCCATCGTCGAGGCCCGGGCCATCTATGACGCCCGCGAGAGTGCCGCCGCGGCCGCCGAGCCGCGCAAGGTGGCCTATGTCGGCAGCTAGGCGTGGCGCCGTTCACGCGCGCTTCGCTGCGGGATGATCTCGCCGCCCTGGGCCTCGCGCCGGGCCAGGCGGTGATGGTGCATGCCGGGCTGCGTTCGATCGGGCCCATCGTGGGTGGAGCGGACGTGGCCATCGGCGCACTGGCCGATGCCGTCGGGCCGGATGGAACCATTCTGGCCTATTGCGACTGGCAGATGGATGAACTGGCCGGCGACGACCCGGTCCTGCGCGGGCAGGTGCCCGCTTTCGATCCGCTGCGTTCCCGATCCATCCGCGACAACGGCGCCTTCCCCGAATTGCTGCGCACCACGCCGGGAGCCCGGCGCAGCGCCAGCCCCGGGGCCTCCTGTGCCGCCCTCGGCGCGAAGGCGGACTGGTTCACCGCCGACCATGCGCTCGACTATGGCTATGGCCCACAATCGCCCTTCGGCAAGCTCGTGGCAGCGGGTGGCGAGGTGCTGATGCTGGGTGCGCCGCTCGACACGATGACGCTGTTGCATCACGCCGAGCACCTGGCCGACATTCCGGGCAAGCGGGTGCTGCGCTACGAAAGCCCGATCCTGGTGAACGGGCAGGTGACCTGGCGCTGGTTCGAGGAATTCGACACCGGCGTCCCCGTGGTCGCGGGGCTGGCCGACGATTATTTCGAGGACGTCGTGGAGGATTTTCTGGCCACCGGCCAGGGCAGTCGTGGCCTGGTCGGCCGCGCGCCGTCGGTGCTGGTCGATGCGCCCGCCATCGTCGCCTTCGCCGTCGACTGGCTGGAGCGCCGCTTCTAGAAGCCCAGTTCCCGCCGGATGTCGGCCGGGGTCCATCCAGCCGCCCGCAGGTCCGCCAGGCTCTGGGAATGGCGCGACTTGCTCAGCTTGTGGCCCTCGGCGTCGAGCACCAGACGGTGGAAGTGATAGATGGGCGTGGGCAGGCCCAGCAGCATCTGCAGCAGGACGTGGATATCGGTGGCCGGCTCCATGTCGCGGCCGCGCGTCACATGGGTGATTCCCTGGGCGGCGTCGTCCACCACCACGCTGAGGTGATAGCTGGTGGGCACGCCCTTGCGCTGCAGCACCACGTCGCCCCAGCGCTCGGGCCGGGCATAGCGGATCTGCGGCCGGTCCGTCACCAGCGGCCCCACGACCGAATAGGTCAGCATGCCGGTGCGGTCGGTGGCGGCCTCCGTATCGAGCCGGAACTGCACCCGATCGCCCCGTTCCAGCCGGGCAATGGCCTCGCCGCGGTCCATGTGCCGGCAGGTGCCCGGATAGATCGGCGCGCCATCCGGATCGGCCTCTCCGGCCAGTGCGGCGATCTGGCTGCGGCTGCAGAAGCAGGGATAGATCAGGTCCATGGCGCGCAGCCGGTTGCCGGCATCGGCATAGGCGTCGAACCGCTCGGACTGCAGCATGACCGGTTCGGGCCAGGAGAGGCCGAGCCAGTGCAGGTCCTCGTGGATGGCGGCGACAAATTCGGGTTTACAGCGTTCCGTGTCGATGTCTTCGATCCGCAATAGCGCCACCCCGCCCAGCAGCTCTGCGGCGCGCCAGGTGCTGAGCGCCGAAAAGGCATGGCCCAGATGCAGCCGCCCATTGGGGCTGGGCGCGAAACGGAGGACGGCACTGGATGAATTCTGCGACACGCGGCTTACCTAGCACGGGCGCGCCGGCCCCGTCACCGCGCCTCGACACGCCCGCCGCCATTGCCGGCCAGGTCGACCTGCTGGTGCGCCTCGATCCGCGCCTGGCGCCGGTGCGAAAGGTGGCCGGTGCGGTTGCCCCGCGCATCACCCGCCCCGGCTTTGCCGGCATGGCCAAGGTCATCTGCGGCCAGCAATTGTCGGTGGCCAGCGCCGGCGCCATCTGGGCGCGGTTCGAGCAATTGCCGGGCGCGCTCGATCCGGTGGCCTATTTGTCGCTCAGCGAGGAGGCGGTGCGGGCGACGGGATTTTCGGGCGGCAAGTACCGCACCGTGCGGGCGATTGCCGAGGCGGTGGCCGGCGGCACGCTGGACTTCGCCCATCTCGAAACGCTCCCGGCGCCCGAGGCCGTTGCCTATCTCTGCGCCCACAAGGGCATCGGTCCCTGGACGGCCGAGGTCTACCTGATGTTCTGCGCCGGGCATCCCGACGTGTTCCCTGCCGGCGACCTGGCCCTGCTCAAGGCGGCCCAGCACGGGCTCGGGCTTGACGCTCGCCCCACGATCAAACAAATGGTCGCCATCGCCGAGGGGTGGGCGCCATACCGGTCGGCCGCTGCCCTGCTGCTCTGGCGCTATTTCGCCGTCCTGCGCGACCGGGAAGGAATCGTTCTGTGACCAAGCTCTCCGGCCCCATGCTGCCCCCGCGCTCCGGCCAGCCGCCGCGGCAGGCCGTCGTGCTGCTGCACGGCTATGGCAGCGATGGCAATGACCTGATCGGGCTGGCGCCGCACTGGCAGGCCGTGCTACCCGATGCGCTGTTCGTCTCCCCCAATGCGCCGATCGGCACGCCCATGGGCGGTTACCAGTGGTTCGCCATCGACTGGACCGGGGATCGGCTGGCCAGTCGCCAGACCGGGGTCAAGCAGGCGCGGCCGGTGCTCGAGTCGTTTCTGGGTGACCTGTGGAGCCAGACCGGGTTGACCGCCGCCGATACGATCCTGGCCGGTTTCAGCCAGGGGGCGATGATGGCGCTCCATACCGGCCTGGGGCTGGATCGGCCGCTGGCCGGAATCATTGCCTTTTCCGGGGCGCTGCTGCCTCCGGACGGGCTCGAGGAGGGGCGCCTTGCCAAGCCGCCGGTCTGTCTGGTCCATGGCGACATGGACGACGTGGTGGACCCGGCCCTCAGCGCCGAGGCCGAAGCCGTGCTGCGCCAGGCCGGCTATGATGTGAGCCACCATGTCAGCCGCGGGGTGGGCCATGGCATCGCCCCGGACGGGCTGGAACATGCCACCGCCTTCATCGCCCGCATCGCCGCCAAATAAGGCGTTTGGCCCCGCTTCACAGCCCTGACACAAAGGGCTTAGTATAAGGGGGCTATGGACTTACTCGATTCCCGTTCCGGGAGACTCAAGTGACGATCCACGTGTCGCCTGAGGCCTGTCC
>CAMLOA010000377.1 GCA_946481445.1 uncultured Devosia sp.
TGACCACGGTGGCGCCCACCACGCCGGTCGAGGCGGCGAGCAGCGCGCCCACCACGATGACAGAGAGGCCCAGGCCCCCGCGCAGGTTGCCGAACAGCTTGCCCATGGTGAGCAGGAGCCGCTCGGCAATGCCGGA
Source organism: uncultured Devosia sp. (assembly GCA_946481445.1). Next base: position 137 of record CAMLOA010000377.1, read on the forward strand.
TCGCTCCAGCATCACGCCCATGAAGATGAAGAGCGGCACGGCCACCAGCACTTCATTGGTCATCAGCCCGATATAGCGGCCGGCCAGCGAGCCGTAGTTGGAGGGGTCATAGACGCCCATGAACCAGCCGACCAGGCCGAAGATCAGGGCGGTGCCGGCCAGCGAGAAGGCGACCGGGAAGCCGAGCATGAGCACGCCGATCACGCCGACGAACATCAACCCGGCGAGAATTTCGCCAATCAGAATGGGATCCATCAGTGGGCTTCCTTGGCGTCGCGGGCGCCGTAGCGCAGGTCATCGGGCAGCAGATCTTCGCGGTCGGCCAGGACCAGGATGGCCCGGGCCGCCATGGCAATGCCCTGCAGGCCGACCAGGACGCAGAAGACGATGATGAAGCTCTTGAGCACGAACAGGCCCGGCATGCCCCCGATATTGCCCGAGCCCTCCTGATAGCTCCACGAGCGGACCACGGCGGGCCAGGCATAGGTGAAGACCACGTAGATGAAGGGCAGCAGGAACACCACGACGCCGAACAGGTCGGCGATCGCCTTCCGCCGCACCGGCGCGGGGCGATAGAAGATGTCGACACGCACGTGATCGTCGCGCATCAGCGCGAAGCCGGCGACGCCGGTGAACATGGCGCCGCCAAGCCAGACGTAAAGGTCCTGCATCCACAGCGTCGACGAACTGAAGGCGTAGCGCTGCACGACGACCGCGAAGCAGACCAGCACGCATCCCAGCGCCAGCCACGACAGCACTTCGCCCACGATGCGGTTCAGTCCGCTGATCGTGCGGACAAGCAAAGCAAGGGCTTGCAATTCATCCTCCCCTCTCCCGCCGGGCTTTGCCCGGCCTGCGCCGATGGATCGGCATTGAGCCGAAGGTCAACATGCCGCGTCGACCGCTGCAAGATGCTCCCGGCAATTCAGGCAAGCGAATAGGGGAAAGGCGGCGGCGCCACAATGCGGGGCAGGAGTGAACCGTGCCGTCCGCCCGTAGAAGTGGGTAGGCTCGCCGCTAATTGACAAATTAATTTGTCAATTGTAGCCTGCGAGCATGATGGACGCGACGCGCAGTGTGCTGATCGCGGATGCCGACAAGGCGCTGCTGGCGCTCGATCCGGTGAAGCGCCGGCTGCTCGATGCGCTGCGCGAACCCGGCTCGGCGGCCAGCCTGGCCAAGCGGCTCGGCCTGCCGCGCCAGCAACTGGGCTATCACTTGCGGGCCCTGGAAGAGGCCGGGCTGGTGCGATTGGTGGAGGCGAGGCAGCGCCGGGGCTTCGTCGAGCGCGTGCTGGTTTCGGTGGCCGATGCCTTCGTGCTCGACCCTGCGCTGCTGGGCCCCGACCGGTCCGCCGACAGGCAGGACGCCCATGCTTCTGCCTATCTCGTCCAGGCAGCCGGCACCGTGGTGCGCGAGGTCACCCGCATGCGCGCTGCCGCCCAGGCCGAAGGCCAGCGCCTGCTGACCTTCACCATCGAGGCCGACCTCGGCTTCGAGCGGCCACAGGACTTCCATGAATTCGCCGATGCCCTGGCGCGCGCGGTGGCGGAGATCGCCCGCCGCTATCCCACGGGCGAAGGAAGGCGCGGCTACCATCTCGTCGCCGGGGCCCATCCGGCAGTCGCCGGCCAGAAGGATAAACCCGTCAATTAGGAGGGTCACATGAGTGAAACGCGCAAGCAGGTCGTCGTCGACATCACGATAGCGGCTCCCATCGACGCAGTCTGGACGGCTTTGCGCGATCCGGACCAGATCGCCGACTGGTTCGGCTGGGAGGCGCCATCGCTGGCCGAGGAGATCAAGTTCATCTTCGTGGATCATGCCCAGGGCGATGCGGCCCGCCATGTGGTCCAGTTCGGCGAGTGGGAGGGGTCGTCCGACGCGATCGAACTGACCGTCGAGGGCGCAGGGACGCGCCTGCGGCTGGTGCGCGCGGGCGGCGCCCCGATCGACTGGACCGGTGTCTACGAGGATATCAGTCAGGGCTGGATCAACTTCTTCCAGCAGTTGCGCCTGGCCCTCGAACGGCATCCCGGCGAACGGCGCCGCACCATCTATCTGTCGGGACCTGCCCGGGACGGCGTTGGCGAGCCGAGTGCGGCGCTGGGCCTGAGCGCGGCGACGGCGCTAGCGCCCGGCGATGCCGTCGCGGTGGAACTGGCCACCGGCGATCGGGTAACGGGCGAGGTCTGGTATCGCACGCATTTCCAGACCGCGATCACCGTGGCGCAATGGGGCAACGGCCTGCTGGTGGTGACCGATATGGGCGTGTCGCCCAACCGGCCCCATGGCGGCGGGTCGGTGCTGCTCACCACCTATGGCCTCGACGCCGCCGCCTTCACCGCGCTCGAACAGCGTTGGAACGCCTGGTGGACGGCCCGCTACCCCAAGCCCACGGCCTGAGCATATGCTCACGCCGCTGGTGACAGGCACGGCAAAAGTGCTATGTCGCAGCCGACTGCGCTGGAGGGCATTTGCATGTTTGTCGTTGGTGGGGAAAGCCTGATCGATCTCAAGGCCGAAGTGGCGCTGCCCGATGGCCGGCTGATCGGGCGCGATGGCGAGAACCAGATCGTCATGACCGCCCATCCGGGCGGTTCACCCTACAATTGCGCCATCGCGCTCTCGAAGCTGGGCAATCCCACCGGGTTCCTCTGCCCCATATCCGCCGACGCCTTTGGCGATTACCTGCTGGGGCCCCTGGCCGAGGCCGGCGTCACGCCTCTGCTCCCCGAGCGCGTCAAGGATTACACCACGCTGGCCGTGGTCAATTTCGACGCCAACCACAATGCGCGCTATGGCTTCTACCGCTCCGCCGATGGCGCCATCGACGCCGCCAGGGGCATTGCCGCGCTGCCCGAGCGGCTCGACCTCTACCAGATCGGCGGGTTCTGCCCGATCAAGCCGAACGAGGCGGCGATCTGGCTGGACATCGTCCGCGCCGCGATCGCGCGGGGGGCCACCATTTCCATCGATCCCAATGTCCGCCCGAGCCTGGTCGACGACTTCGAAGGCTACAAGGCGCGGCTCTCCACCTTCCTCGATCTCGCCCATGTAGTGAAGATGAGCGAAGAGGATCTCGAGGCGCTCGACGCATCCAGGAGCATCG
>CAMLOA010000378.1 GCA_946481445.1 uncultured Devosia sp.
TGCTGGACGAAAAGCTGCGCACCCTGGTGGAGACCCATCATCCGCTGGGGCAGGGCTGAAGCCGCCTTTCCTCTCCCCATCGGGGAGAGGTGGCCCGGCAAGGCCGGGTCGGTGCAGGCACGTTTCCTGTGTCCCGTCCCACCCAAACCTTGACTTGCCATTGCGCCGCCGCCACTTTCCGGCCACTTTAGGGCGCAAGAGCAGCGGCCCAATTCACGGGGTCCGACATAGACCCAAAACGGGCAGGTGGGATGCAGTCTTATCTCGATTTCGAAAAGCCGGTCGCCGATCTTGAAGGCAAGATCGCCGAACTCAAGTCGCTTGCCGCGACCGACCAGGCCGTGTCCATCGACGAGGAGGTCAACCGGCTCTCCGCGCGCGCCGACGAGGCGCTGGTCGAGATCTACAAGAAGCTCACCCCCTGGCAGAAGACGCAGGTGGCCCGCCACCCGCAGCGCCCCCATTTCTCCGATTATGTGAAGAGCCTGATCACCGAGTGGACGCCGCTGGCCGGCGACCGCAAATTTGCCGAGGACGCCGCCGTGCAGGCTGGGTTCGGCCGCTTCAACGGCCAGTCCGTCGCCATTCTCGGCCAGGAAAAGGGCAATTCGACCGAAACCCGCCTCAAGCATAATTTCGGCATGGCCCGGCCCGAGGGCTATCGCAAGGCCGTGCGCATCATGGAAATGGCCGACCGCTTCAACATCCCGGTCATCTCCTTCGTCGATACCGCCGGCGCCTATCCCGGCATCGGCGCCGAGGAGCGCGGCCAGGCCGAGGCCATTGCCCGCTCCACCGAGAAATCGCTCGAACTGGGCGTGCCCAACCTCGCCATCATCATCGGCGAAGGCGGCTCGGGCGGCGCCATTGCCATCGCCACCGCCAATCGCGTGCTGATGCTCGAACACGCCATCTATGGCGTGATCTCGCCCGAGGCCGGTGCCTCGATCCTGTTCCGCGATGCCGCTCGCGCGCAGGACATGGCCACTGCCCAGAAGATCACCGCGCAGGACCTGCTCGGTTTCCGCGTCATTGACGGCATCATTCCCGAACCGACCGGGGGCGCCCATCGCCACCCCGAACAGGTTCTGGACGCCACGCGCAGCGCCATCGAAAGCTTCCTCACCGAATTTGCCGGCAAGAGCCGGCTGGAAGTGCGCGAGCACCGCCGCGAGAAGTTCCTCGCCATCGGGACGAACATCTAGCCTCGGAGAGGCTGGCTCGTCCCGGTTTGGCCGGGACCCGGCATGGTCCAGGGTGGGGCGGGGGTTATCCCCACCCCACACACTTGCGTGATAATGCCCGGCTTCCGGCGCAAAATGCGGCGTGATAACGCTTCCTTCACCAGCATTTCTCATGCTGCGGTAACCACTCCGGCCCTAAGGGCTGCCGCATACTTTTCGCATTTGGGCCCATCGTGACCGCCACAATTCTTCGCAAGCTCGCTTCGGCGCTGATCCTGGCCTGGGTCTGCTTCGGCCTCGTCGCCTGTGGCGGATTCCTGCCGCGCTCGAGCGACAACCGGCACAACCAGCCCCTGCAGAGCGCCACCGTTTCGGCGCTGCGGGCCATGGGCTCCTCGCCCGAAGCGGCCATGGTTGTGCGCATCTTCAAGCAGGAAAAGGTGCTCGAAGTCTGGAAGAAGACGGCCTCGGGCGAGTATCGCAAGTTCCGCGACTACGAGATCTGCGCCTATTCGGGGGATCTCGGCCCCAAGTTCAAGGAAGGCGACCGGCAGAGCCCGGAGGGCTTCTATACGATCACGCCGGGCCTGATGAACCCGCGCTCCAACTATTACCTCGCCTTCAATACCGGCTTTCCCAACAAGTTCGACCGCGCCTGGGGGCGTTCCGGCTCGGACCTGATGGTGCATGGCGATTGTTCGTCGCGCGGCTGCTACGCCATGACCGACGAGGGCATTGCCGAGATCTATGCGCTGGCCCGCGAAAGCTTCAAGGGCGGCAACCCCAGCTTCCAGCTGCAGATATTCCCCTTCCGCATGACGGCGGCGAACCTGGCCGCCCATGCCGGCAACCAGCACCAGGCCTTCTGGAAGGACATCAAGGAAGGGCATGACCTGTTTGAGGTGACCAAGACGCCGCCGGCCTGGGACGTGTGCGAGCGCCAATATGTCTTCAATGCCAGCGGTGCGGGGGCACTCGATGCGATGGGGCCGTGCCCCGCCACGCCGCAGAATGCAGCCCTGATCGCCAAGCAGGCCGCCGACGAAGCCAGCATGGCCAAGCTTCTGGAGGCCGAGCAGAAAAAGCTGGCCGAGGAGGCGGCCATCAAGGCGCGGGGCGAGGCCGTGGGGAGCTTCTTCAGCGGCATCGGCAACCTCTTCGGCGGCAATGGGGGGCAGGATCCCAACATTCCGCCGGTGATCAGCGGCAAGACGCCGCCGGTGCCCTTCCCGCGGTTGCCGCGCGCCTGATTGCCGGCCGACCTTCTTTTCGACGCGAAGGCGCCCCACATGTGGGGAAAGCCGGGCGTCAGCATGGAGTTTGGGCGTGGAAACCAGTTCGAACGTTGGCGGCGTGACCCGGGCGGATGGTGTCGCCAGGCCGGAGGCGCCGCCACGGGGTGACCGGGGACGGGCGCTGAGCCTCCTCGTGGGCCTGGTGGGCGTGGTGGGCATTGCGGCGCTCGCCGCCTCGGCCTGGATTTATGCCTCGACACAGCGCGACATTCTCCGCCTCTCCACCGAAATTGCCCAGCTGCGGCTGAGTCTGGATCTCTACATGCAGCAGGGCGGTGGCACTGCTGCCGCCTCGACCGGGGGAGACATGCTGCTCGATCTCTCCAACCGGCTGGCCATTCTCGAGGAAAACTGGCGCAGCGGTCCGGCCTCGTCCGAGCCGGTTCCGGCTTCCGCCCCGGCGGCCCTGCCGGCAACGCCTGCAACGGGTGAGGCCGCTGCCACCGGCGGAGACTGCCTGCCCCCCGGCACGCGGTTCATGGTGGCGGCCGGCGACCGCTACCCGGTCTGCGGCACCAGCGCGGTCATCGAGATCGGCGCTGTCGACGAGGGCTACATCTCCCTCATGGATGGCACGGTCATCGCCCAGGGCGGCAATATCGCCCTGCCGGGCACCGGCTGCATGGTCGGTGTCGTCCCCATGGAGGGCGGGGCCATCAGCGGCTTTGCCGAGATCCGGGTGACATGCTGAGGGGCATCGGGCCGGTCAGGCCCGGAACACCAGCAGCGCGCTATGGCCGACGCCCGGGCCGGCCGGCCAGTCTGAAGT
>CAMLOA010000379.1 GCA_946481445.1 uncultured Devosia sp.
AGAAGGGGCAGATCGAGGCCCCGATCTATTCGGTCGAGCTGCTGGGGGAAGCGACGATGATTTCCATGCGCGTGGCGGGCGAACTGGTGTCGATCAAGGTGGGCAAGGACTATCGCGCCGAGATCGGCGACGTGGCGCGCATCGCCATTCCGGGAACGGCCTGCCACCTGTTCGATCGGCAGAGCGGGCAGCGGATCTCGCCATGAGCCTGACCGACGCAGACCTGGCAATGCTGGCGCAGGCGGCAGGGCTGGATATACCGCCCGGCTTGCAGGCGGAGGTGTTTGCCGGCGCGCGGGCGCTCAAGGCGGCCGCGAACCGGATGCGCGGCACAAATGTCGAACCGGCGCATGTGTTTGCGGCACCCGCCATGCTTCCGCGCAGCGGGGGCGATGCGGCACGCCCCGCCCGCGACCCCATGGCTTCACCCGGGGGCCCGATCCGGTGAAACCGCTCCATGAATTGACGATCCCCGAGGCTGGCCGTGCGTTGCGGTCGGGGGAACTGACCGCCGTGGCGCTGGCCGAGCATGCGCTGGCGCGGGTTGAGGCACTGGACGGGCAATATCATGCCTTCGTGACGGTGAAGGCCGAACGGGCGCTGGCGGATGCCGCTTTGGCCGATGATGCGTTCGGGCGGGGAATAGATCGTGGGCCTATGCAGGGCATCCCCTATGGACTCAAGGACCTGGTGGAAACGGCCGGCATCCGCACCACGGCGCAGTCGCGGCTGCTGCTCGACAATGTGCCTGAGGCGGACGCCGAAGTGGCGCGCAGGCTGCGCGCGGGCGGGGGCGTGCTGCTGGGCAAGCTGGCGACTTACGAATTCGCCGTGGTGGGACCCAGCTTCGACCTGCCTTTCCCCTCGGCCACCAATCCATGGAATGCCGAGCACATTACCGGCGGATCCTCCTCCGGTTCGGCCGCAGCGGTGGCGGGCGGATTGCTCCGCACCGCCATCGGTACCGATACCGGCGGCTCGATCCGCTCGCCGGCCTGCTATTGCGGCTGCGTGGGGCTGAAGCCGACCTATGGCAGGGTCTCCCGGCGCGGTGTCATCCCGCTGAGCTGGAGCCTCGACCATGTCGGCCCGTTGAGTGCGACGGTCGAAGAGGCGGCCATCACGCTGGACGTCATCGCCGGGCACGATGCCGACGATCCGGCCAGCGCGGACGTGCCGGCGCTCCGCGCGGCCGAAGCCCTGGGGCGCGATCCGCGCGGGCTGAAGTTGGCCTATGCACGGCGGTTCCATGCCGATGATCCGGGCGTGCTGCCCGAAATCGTGGCGGCGCTGGACGATGCGGCCAGCCAGCTCTCACTGCTGGGCGTCGAGATCGTGGAAGTGGACCTGCCCGACTACCGGCTGATGGAGGATTGCGGCGCCGTGATCCTGCAGGCCGAGGCCTATGCGATCCACGAGGCGAACCTCAGGGGCAGGGCGGGGGAGTACGGGCGGCTGGCCTATCAGAATCTGGTGACCGGCTTCGTGCTGTCGGCGGCTGACCTGGTGCAGGCGCAGCGAATGCGGCGGCATATCACCCGGACGATAAACGAGGTCGTCTTCAGCCGCTGCGATGCCATGCTGACGGCCAATGTGCTGGCGACCGCACCGCGCTTCGCCGACTTCGACGGCAAGACCCCGCGCTGGACGGCAATGCGCACGCTGCCGTTCAACGTGACGGGGCATCCGGCGCTGGCGCTGCCCATCGGCCTGGCGACCGACGGCCTGCCCATGGGCATGCAGCTGGTCGGCCGCGCTTTCGACGAAGCCACGATCTGCCAGCTCGGCCACGCCTATGAACGGGCGACCGACTGGTCGGCCGCGCGTCCGGCCGAAAGGGTCCGGAAAACCGGCTAGGGCCATGCTTTTCGTTTTGACTGATTTGCATACGTATGCAAATATCCAACCAACCAGAAAACAGGGAGCGTCCCATGCCAGTCTGGCTCAAGCGCGGTAAGGATGTGGAAGAGCGGGCCGAGGCCGACCGGCAGGTGCGGGCCACGGTGGAGGCCATCCTCGCGGATATCGAAAAGCGCGGCGATGCGGCGATCCGCGAGCTGTCGCTCAAGTTCGACAAGTGGGACCGCACCGACTTCCGCCTGACCCGGCACGAAATCGACGCCTGCATCGGCCAGCTCAGCGAGCAGGACCTGATCGACATCGAATTCGCCCAGGCCCAGGTGCGCAATTTCGCGCAGGCCCAGAAGGCGACCATGAGCGATCTCGAGGTCGAGACGCTTCCCGGCGTCACCCTGGGCCACCGCCACGTCCCCATAAACGCCGTGGGCTGCTACGTCCCCGGCGGCAAGTATCCGCTCCTCGCTTCGGCCCATATGTCGGTGATCACCGCCAAGGTGGCCGGCTGCGAGCGGGTCATCACCTGCGCCCCACCATTCGGGGGCAGGCCGGCACCGGCCGTCGTCGCCGCACAGGCGATGGCCGGTGCCGACGAAATCTATGTGCTCGGCGGCATCCAGGCCATCGGCGCGATGGCCATCGGCACCGAGAGCATCGACCCGGTCGACATGCTGGTGGGCCCTGGCAATGCCTTCGTGGCCGAGGCCAAGCGGCAGCTCTTCGGCCGCGTCGGCATCGACCTGTTTGCCGGTCCGACCGAAACCCTGGTGATTGCCGACGAAACGGTGGACGGCGAGATCTGCGCCACCGACCTGCTCGGGCAGGCCGAGCACGGCCCGACCACGCCGGCTATCCTGCTGACCAATTCGGAAAAGCTGGCGCGCGAGACCATGGGCGAGATCGAGCGTCTGCTCGATATCCTGCCGACAGGCGAGATCGCCCGAAAGTCCTGGGCGGACTATGGCGAGGTGATCGTCTGCGAGAGCTATGAGGATATGCTGGCCGAAGCCGATCGCATCGCCTCCGAACATGTGCAGGTGATGACGGACCGCGACATGTGGTTCCGCGACAATCTGACCAATTACGGGGCGCTGTTCCTGGGGCCCCGCACCAATGTGGCCTATGGCGACAAGGTGATTGGCACCAATCACACCCTCCCCACGATGAAGGCGGCGCGCTATACGGGTGGCCTGTGGGTGGGCAAATTCATGAAGACCTGTACTTGGCAGACCGTGACGACCGACGCCGCCTCGGCAATGATCGGCGAATACGGCTCGCGCCTTTCGATGCTCGAAGGGTTTGTCGGCCATGCCGAGCAGGCCAATGTACGCGTGCGCCGCTATGGCGGACGCAACGTGCCCTATGGCACGGGCGCTCCGCCGCGCAT
>CAMLOA010000380.1 GCA_946481445.1 uncultured Devosia sp.
CTCCCTCGCCGATGGAGGTGAGGAGAATCACCGCGGCAATGCCGACGGCGATGCCAAGCAGCGTCAGTCCACTGCGCAGCCGGTGCGCGACGATGGCCTGGAATGCAAAGCGGAAGGCGTCCGTCCACAGCATGGTCAATGCCTCGACAAGGCCTGCACGGGATCAAGCAATGCGGCTTTGCGGGCGGGCATGACTCCGAACAGGATGCCTGTCACAAGTGCCGTCGCCAGGCCTGCGAGCAGCGCCCACAGCGGGGGATAGGCGGGAAAGGCGGGATAGAGCAGGCGCAGGATCCATGCGCCTGCTTCTCCGAGCAGCAGGCCGAAGAGGGCCCCGACCAGGGACAGCATCGCCGCCTCGACGAGGAAAACGTTGCGTATCGCCGCCGTGGTGGCGCCCAGGGCCTTAAGCAGGCCAATTTCGCCGGTGCGTTGCGTTACCGACACCAGCATCACGTTCATGACCAGAATGCCGGCGACGGCGAGGCTGATGGCCGCAATGCCGGCCACGCCGTAGGTGAGCACGCGCAGAATGCGATCGAAGGTCTCCAGCACCGCATCCTGCGTGATCAGGGTGAAGTCCTTCTCGCCGTCATGCCGCTCGGCCAGCCGCTGTTCGACGCGATCCTTCAGCGCGTCCAACTCGCTGCGGCTGCGCCCTTCAATCAGGATGCGGAACAGGGTATTGGTATCGAACATCGACAACGCGGTTGCCGTCGGCACGATGATCAGTTCGTCCGTGGTCATGCCCATGCCGCGTCCGCCGGCGCTCAGCACGCCGATGACGCGGAAGCGACTATCCCCGACGCGTATCGGCTTGCCCAGCACCGGTTCTGAACCAAATAACTCATCCCGAATCAGTGCGCCGATCACGGCCACATTGGCGCCCAGTCCGCTGTCTCCTGGCGGGAGGAAACGCCCTTGCGCCAGGGTGAGATGCCGCACTGGCAGGAAATCGGAGTTGGTGCCGACCAGCATCACCTCGCGCAGTTTCCCGCCTACACTGATTTCCGAACTGCCCACGACGATGGGCGCCACTTTGCCGACGCCCGGTATCTGCGTCAGCGAATCGGCATCTTCCAGCGTCAGGTCGCGCGGGGTGGTGGTGACGAGGTTGGCGGGGTTGAGCCCGCCCGTTTCCGATCGGCCGGGAAGTACGATCAGCAGATTGCTGCCCAGTGCCGAGAACTCTTCCACCACATAACGGCGAGCGCCATCGCCTAGCGCGGTGAGCATGATGACGGCCGCGACGCCAATGGACATGGCGAGGATCAGCAGCCCTGTCCGAAGCGGCGTGCCGCTACTGGCGGATTTGGCGAAGGCGAGCGTGTCGAGCAGGCGCATCAGGTCGTCTTCCGTTCGTCTCCCACGATGGAGCCGTCGAGCATGCTGAGCCGCCGTTGCGCCCGCGCTCCCAAGGCCTGATCGTGGGTCACCATGATCAGTGTTACGCCTTGCGCGTTCAATCCTTCCAGCAGCGCCATGACCTCTTCGCCGGTGGCGCGGTCCAGGTTGCCGGTGGGCTCGTCCGCGAGCAGCATCGCGGGCCGCATGATCGTGGCGCGGGCAATGGCGACACGCTGGCGCTGCCCGCCGGAAAGCTGGTCGGGGCGGTGATGAGCCCGGTCTTCCAGCCCGAAATCCTTGAGCGCGGCGCTGACGCGCTCCTTGCGCTCTGCCGCCGGTCGGCCCGAGAGCACCAGCGGCAGAGCGATGTTTTCGGCAGCGGTAAGACGCGGGACGAGATGAAAGCTCTGGAAGACGAAACCGATGCGCTCGCTGCGGATGCGCGCCTGGTCTGCAGGTGAGAGGGTCGTGGCATCGCGGCCTTCGAGTTGGTACTGTCCGCGATCGGGGCGGTCCAGCAGGCCCAGCAGGTTCAGCAGCGTGGATTTGCCGGAACCGGAGGGACCCATGACAGCGACATATTCGCCGGGCTCGATGACCAGGTCGATATCGTGCAGTGCCCGTACTTCACTGTCGCCGAGCTGAAACGTCCGTTCGATGCCGCTGAGTCGGATCAGGCTCATGAGGTCGCGCTAACGGGTACGTTTGCCCGGATCCACCACCGCGAGCACGCCAGCCTTGACGCCCGCCCGCTCGAGCGAGGTCACCACCTTCTCGCCCGCCTGCAGCCCATCCAGTACCTCGGTGTATTCCCAATTGGTAATGCCGGTCTTGATCATGCGTTCTTCCAGCATGCCTGTCTCGGGCTTGAACAGCAGCACCCTGTCGCTGCCCTGCAGGGCGGAAGAGGGGATGCGCAGCGCGCTTTCGCGGCTGTTGAGCACCACCTCGAGGTCGGCGCTGTAGCCGACCAGCAGCTCGCCCGGTTCCGGCTTGTTTACCAGCGTGGCTTCCACATTCACGGTCCGCGCCTGTTTTTCCACGGCGACCACGTACGGGGCGACGCGTTTGATGCGCGCCGGCAATACCTTGCCCGGCAAGGCATCCAGGGTAACCCGCGCCGGCTGGCCCGCACGTATCTTCGGCGCATCCACCTCATCCATGGGCGCAGAAATATAGAGGCAGGAATCGTCGATGAGGTCGATGGCGGGCGGGGTGGCGACGCCGGGCGGAGAAGGGGTGGTGTATTCGCCAAGCTCGCCCACGATATCCGCGATGGTCCCGGCGAAAGGCGCGATCAACACGGTGCGGCCGCGCTCGACGCGTGTGACCTTGAGCCGGGCTTGCGCCTGGTCGACATCGGCCCGGCTCGCATCGCACGCGGCCTTGCGCGATTCGGCCTCGTAGCGTGCCTTCTCCTCGCTGCCTTCGGAGACGAAACCGCGTTCGCGCAGGCGTGTCATGCGCTCCGCTTCGCGCTGGGCATTGGTCGCGATGGCGCACACCTCGGCCACATGGCGGCGGGCGCTTTCCACCTGCGCCAGCGCCAGCTTGCTTTGTGCCTGCTGGTCCTCGTTCCACAGCTTGAGCAGCACCTGGCCCTTCTTGACGCGGTCGCCTTTCTTGACGCCGAGGTAGGTGATGCGGCCGCCGGAAATCGGCGAGAGACGGGTGCGCTGGCAGGCTTCGACGCTGCCGGCGCGGGTATTGGATACGGTGGCTTCCACCTTGCCGCGGGTGACTTCTGCAATGGTGACCAGGACCGGTTCCGGCTTGTTGACCCACCAGAAGATGCCCGCTGCGGCAAGGAGGGGAATCAAGACAAGCAGCACGCGACGCATGGCAACGACCAGTCCTTTATTTTGGCTATTGAGCGAAATAATAAGGCCGATGGG
>CAMLOA010000381.1 GCA_946481445.1 uncultured Devosia sp.
CAACCCGGGCGGGTAGACCTGGGGCAGGTCGCTGCAGCCGAATGGGGGGCGTCAGGCGGCCGAGACCTTGGCCATCGAAGCCAGAAACTCTCTCCAGCCCCCGAACTGGGTCACCTCTCTGGCGCCCTCCAATGCGTGTCGCTCGCAAAGGAATCCGGAAACCGCACTCCCGTCGTCAAGAGTGATCTTGCCAATCCCCAGCGGGGCGGGAATGCGGGCAACGAACGCTCCAAAGCCAGCAGCGGGCATCGACCACACTTCAACAGAAATCCCGGCTCCGGCAAAAGTGGGCTCACGGACAAGGCCAGGCTTGGGGGGCGTGGTGTTGGGGAGGGCAAAGAGCTTGTAGTCTCCGGCAGTCCTGCAGGCCTTGACCAGCCGCCCGCCAGCATTGGCCAATTCATGATTGAGCGGCATGCCGGACAGGTGCGCGCCGACCACGACGATGGACACTCGCGGGTCGCCCAAAGCCTCGGGCGGCGCCGGTATCGTGCGCTCTCGGTCTCGCCCTATTCCGCTTCCGAGCTTCTGGTGCAGCGCACCGGCCACCGGCGCGAGGGCATCGTCGCTGAAGGCTCTCCCGATTAGGGTGACGCCGGCAGGCAGGTGTCCGCTTGTGTCAAAGCCCGCGGGTATCGAAATCGCGGCCAGATCGAACAGATTGACGAAATTGGTATATCGCCCCAGGTGCGAGTTGAGCGTGATCGGGTCGGCTTGCATCGCGGCAACCGTGTACTGGGTTGGCGCGGTTGGCAGCAGCAACAGATCGACCTTGGCCCATGCGGCCTCGACCTGCCGCTGCAATGCGGCCAGCCGATACCTGCCCCTGAATGCTTCGACCGCCGACCTGCCTTCGGCACCGGCCACAATGGACCGCACGGCCGGGTCCATGTCCGCAGCATGCGCGCGATAGAAGTCTTCGATTGCCGCCAAGCGCTCCGCCACCCAGGGTCCGTTGTAGAGTAGGTCTGCAGCTTGGCGGAACGGGGCATAGTCGATCTCGACAATTGCCGCCCCCAGTTCTGACGCCGCGGCGATAGCCTTATCATAGCAGCGCTCGACCGCGTCATTGTCATAGAACTCCCGTTCACCGGCTCCGAGGACCCCGATGCGCAGGTCCGTCGGCAGTCCCACGGGCTGCGGCGGACGCCTCGAATAGGAATCAGCGGGATCAAAGCCCTCGGCTAGCTTGCGAATGGCGACACCATCAGCCACGCATCCGGCAAAGATGCTCACAGCGTCGACGCTTCGGCAGGCGGGCACCACGCCGGTGGTGGAGAGCAAGCCCAGGGTCGGCTTGATGCCCACAATATTGTTGAAGGCCGCAGGCACGCGCCCCGAGCCTGCCGTATCGGTGCCCAGGGCGAAGCTGCAAAGGCCCGCCGCCACGGCCACGGACGAACCCGAACTCGAGCCACCCGAGATATATTCCGCATCGAAGACACAGCGCGGCGCCCCGTAGGGCGACCGCGTGCCGTTAAGTCCGGTGGCGAACTGGTCGAGATTGGTCTTGCCGATAACGATGGCTCCAGCCGCTTTCAGGCGCGCGACCACATGGGCGTCCACTGCCGGCTGATAGGCGAAGGCGGGGCAGGCGGCCGTTGTGGGCAGTCCCGCGACATCGATATTATCCTTGACGGCGAAGGGTACCCCCCAGAGCGGCAGGCTCTCGGGATCTGGATTATCGTCCAGCAGCGCCTGCGCTGCCATGTGCAATTCATCCTTGCTGGCCCGGGCAATGAAGACTGCCTGGTCCGGATAGGCATCGCACGCCGCACTGATCCACTCGACGATTTCCAGGGGCGTACCGCCTGAGGCGTAGAAGCGACGGAGCGCAGAAAGGTCGGGCAGGAAAGGCAGCATGGGCGATGTCCAGCGGATCAGGTGCTGGAAGCTTGGCACTCGAACACGTTGTATGCAACAGACAATTCAAGCCCAAAAATTGGGCATGTGTGCAGACAATGTATGCAATTAGGAGTGCGGTAACACTTGTTGCCGGTGTGGTTTGAAGCGCTAAACTATTGACAAAGCATGATTTGCGCGGGCCTTTCCGCCTTGGCACGGCGTTTGCAGCGATTTGGGCAGCCACCCGGCATTCGGGGTGGATCGAGGGAGCCCATCAATGTCGCAACTCAACTTGTCCCGCCGTTCACTGCTCAAGGCCGGTGCTGCGGGCATTGCCGCCGCAGCCTTGCCCCTTGGCCTTGCCCGTGCGCAGTCGCCACTGACAATAGGTGCCGTCTATGTCGGTCCGCGTGACGATTTCGGCTGGAACCAGGCCCATGCCGTGGCCATGGAAATTCTTAAATCCGTGCCGGGCGTGACAGTCATCGAAGAGGAGAACGTCCCCGAGACCGATGCGGTCAGCCAGTCGATGGAATCGATGATCAATCTCGATGGCGCCAACCTGATCCTGGCGACCTCCTTCGGCTACTACAGCCCCTTCGTGGTCGAACTGGCCGCCAAGTACCCTGACGTACAGTTCCGTCACGCGGCTCCGCTCTGGAAAGAGGGCGACCCGGCCAATGCCGGTTCCTATTTCTGCTATCTCAACCAGGCTCACTATGTGGACGGCGTCGCCGCCGGCGCGTCCTCGCCCACCGGCAAGCTCGGCTTCGTCGCTGCCAAGCCGATTCCCTCGGTACTCTCCAACATCAATTCCTTCCTGCTGGGTGCCCGCAAGACCAATCCCAATGCCACCGTGCAGGTGATTTTCACCGGCGAATGGTCCATGCCGGTGCGTGAGGCCGAGGCCACCAATGCGCTGGTGGATGCCGGCTGCGACGTCATCACCTGCCACGTGGACGGCCCCAAGGTGGTGGTGGAAACGGCCGAGGGCCGTGGCGTCAAGACCTGCGGTCACAATGCCAGCCAGGCGCCCCTGGCGCCCAATGGCTTCATCACCGGCGCAGAATACAAGTGGTCGACCATCTATTCGATGTATGCCGACCTTCTGGCCAAGGGCGAACCGCTGCCCAACTTCGTTGCCGGCGGCTACCACAATGACATGATCCAGAACACGCCCTATGGCGCCGGCGCCACACCCGAAGCCATCGCCGCAGCGGATGCCGCCATTGCCGATCTCAAGGCGTCCAAGCCCATCTATGTCGGCCCGCTCAAGGACAATGCCGGCAACGTGGTCATCGAGGGCGAAATGGACAATTACGATCCG
Source organism: uncultured Devosia sp. (assembly GCA_946481445.1). Next base: position 3,173 of record CAMLOA010000381.1, read on the forward strand.
GTGCTCGACGGCATGGGCTACCTGCTCGAAGGCGTCATCGGCTCGATCACCTGAGGT
>CAMLOA010000382.1 GCA_946481445.1 uncultured Devosia sp.
CTCCTCGACGGTTGATCGCAGCAGCGTTGCGTCGACCAGGTCCCCCTTGACGAAGGAAAATCCCGGCAGCGCGTGCAATTCGGCCAGCCGCGCCTCCTTGAGTGCCGGATCGTAGTACTGGTTGATGGAGTCGAAGCCGGTCACCTGGTGACCCGCCTCAAGCAACCTGCGGGCAAGGTGGTAGCCGATGAAGCCGGCGGCTCCGGTAACGAGTACTTTCACTTGGCTGGTCCCGCGCCCGGTCTATTCGGCCGCGGCCGGAAAGGTGGCGTCGGCGACCCCGTCGGGGCGCCCTACGCTATGATATTCGAAGCCATGCCGGGTCACTTCATCGCGCCGGTAGACATTTCGCAGGTCCACCAGAACGGGCGTCTTCATTACGCCCTTGAGGCGTTCGAAGTCGAGCGAGCGGAACTCGTTCCACTCCGTGATCAGCACCAGCGCATCGGCGCCCTCGCCCACTTCATAGGCGTTGCTGGCGAACGTCACGTTGTCCATCATCTCCCCCGCCGCCTTCATGCCCTGCGGGTCATAGGCGACGACTTTGGCGCCGCGGTCCTGCAGGCCCCGGACGATATCGATCGAGGGCGCTTCGCGCATGTCATCCGTATTGGGCTTGAAGGTCAGCCCCAGCACGCCAATGGTCTTGCCGCGCACGTCTCCACGGCAGGCGGCGATGACCTTGCGCGACATGGCGCGCTTGCGCTGGTCGTTGATCGAAACGGTGGTTTCCACCAGGCGCATCGGACTGCCGAAATCCTGACCGATCTTGACGAAGGCCTGCGTGTCCTTGGGGAAGCATGAACCGCCATAGCCGGGGCCGGCATGCAGGAACTTGCTGCCGATACGGTTGTCGAGACCGATGCCGCGCGCCACGTCCTGCACATTGGCGCCGGCCGCCTCGCACAGGTCCGAGATCTCGTTGATGAAGGTGATCTTCATGGCCAGGAACGCATTGGCCGCATATTTGATCATCTCCGCCGTACGGCGGTTGGTGAACATCAGCGGCGCCTGGTTGAGATAGAGCGGGCGGTAGACTTCGGTCATCACCGGACGGGCGCGCTCGTCCTCGAGCCCGACCACGATGCGGTCGGGCCGCTTGAAATCGTCGATCGCCGCGCCTTCGCGCAGGAATTCGGGGTTGGACACCACCGCCACGTCGGCGTCCGGATTGGTCTGGGCGATGATATGCGCCACCTCGTCGCCGGTGCCGACCGGCACGGTGGATTTTGTCACCACGACCGTGAAACCATCCACGCTCTGCGCCACTTCGCGCGCCACGCCATAGACATAGGTGAGGTCAGCATGTCCATCACCGCGCCGGCTGGGCGTGCCCACGGCAATGAAAACCACCTCGGCGGGGGCGACCGAAGCCGCCAGGTCGGTGGAAAAGGTCAGCCGGCCCGAGGCGGCGTTGCTCGCCACCAATTCGCTCAGCCCCGGCTCGTAGATCGGAATCTGCCCCTGCCGCAGGGCCTCGATCTTGCTGCTGTCCTTGTCGATGCACACCACATCGTGCCCGAAATCGGCCAGGCACACGCCCGTGACCAGTCCGACATAACCGGAACCAACAATGGCAATCTTCACGGGCGAACTCCTGAACTATTGGTCGCGGGACGGCGGCTTGCGGACTATCAATAGAGCAATGACGTCGACATACACCATTTCTGAATGTTCAGGCCAGCATTGCAATATGTAGGGTAAATCTGGACTAGTCCGCGTCAGAGGGTGTGCCTCGCATGCGCTTGATGCCGGAGCGCACAGACTTGCCTTCGAGCCTGCGTTGCTTGGACGCCAATGTCGGCCGGGTCGCGATCCTGGCTCTGGGGACAAAAGCACCCGACTTCAGCAGTTCCACCAGCCGCGCCTGCGCCTCGGCGCGGTTCAGCTTCTGGTCCCGGTGGGTGTTGGCCGTGATGACGATCACCCCTTCCTTGGTCAGCCGCTTGCCCGCGAGGGTAGCCACCCTTCGCTTCATAGCTTCTGGAATGTTTGGGGAATTGGCAAGGTCGAAACGCAGCTGGACGGCGCTCGACACCTTGTTGACGTTCTGGCCGCCCGGACCCGAGGCGCGCACGAAGGCCTCCGCGATCTCGGACGGATCGATGGCTATCGACCGGGTGATGGGGATGAGATCGGGCATGTCTGTTTCCCCTCCACCTCGCCGAGCGCAGTGTTCTTCCCGGCAAAGCGGGAAGTGCGGTCCCCGCTTTCGAGGGGGATCACACCTCGGCTTGGCGCCTAGCTGCGATACCGCCCCGCGAAGATGATCTCGCCCTCATGGACCGTCAGGCCCTTGATCGTTGCCCGGTATTTTCCGGGCAACCCTTCGGCTTCCACCACCCAGCCCTTCTTGAGCATGCCGGCGAAGACCTTCTCTCCGATATCCTTGAAATCGCCGGGCCCCAACGCATTCTCTTCGCCGAGATGCGTCAGAGCCTTGATTTCGCGGTTCGAGGGCCGCTGCGGCATGGTCAGGCCGCCTTTTCCTTGAGGTCCGGCGGAGTTGCCTCGGCCATGAGCGCGACCAGCGCGTCCATGAACGGCTCCACCTTCTGACCTTCGGTGCCCAGGCGGCGGACCGACACGGTGCCTTCCTCGGCCTCGCGCTTGCCCACCACGAACATCAGCGGCACCTTGCCGACGGAGTGCTCGCGCACCTTGTAGTTGATCTTCTCGTTGCGCGTGTCCAGTTCCGCCCGGATGCCCGCAGCCTTGAGCTGGCCGACCAGCTTTCCGGCATATTCATCCGCTTCCGAGACGATGGTGGCCACCACCACCTGGGTCGGCGCCAGCCACATCGGCATCTTGCCGGCGTGGTTCTCGATCAGGATGCCGATGAAGCGCTCGAGCGATCCCAGGATCGCCCGGTGCAGCATGACCGCATATTTGCGCGAACCGTCCTCGGCCACATAGGTGGCGTCGAGCCGTTCGGGCAGCACATAGTCGAGCTGCAGCGTCCCCACCTGCCAGGAGCGGCCGATGGCGTCCTTGAGATGGAATTCGAGCTTGGGCGCGTAAAACGCGCCCTCGCCCTCGGCGATCTCGAAGTCGTAGCCGGTCGCCCGCAGGGCATCGCCCAGCGCCTTTTCGGCCGCATCCCAGCGCTCAATCGTGCCACCGAACTTCTCCGGCCGCGTGGCGAGCTTGATCACCACATTGTCGAAGCCCATGTGGCCATAGACCGAATAGAGCAGATGCACGAAGTGCTCTGTCTCGGACTGGATCT
>CAMLOA010000383.1 GCA_946481445.1 uncultured Devosia sp.
CCGCTCATCAGGATTTCCTTGAGCTGGGTCCGGGCCGGCGAGTAACGGTAGTTGAACGTCACCGTGACCTTTTTGCCCGTCTCACGCTGCGCATCCAGGATGCGCTTGAGCCGGGCCATGTCGATGGTCATCGGCTTTTCGGTCATCACGTCGCGCCCGGCGCGCAGCGAGCGTACGATATACTCGTCATGCAGGTAGTCCGGCGTCGTGACGATGACCGTATCGGGCTGCTGCTCGCTCAGCATCTTGTCGAAGTCTTCGGCGAGGTAGGTGGCAATGCCATTGCCCGTTCGGTCGGGCACCTTGTGCGCCGAAAGCGCCAGCCGGCTCTGGTTGACGTCGCAAAGGCCGACCAGTTCGGCGCTCTGGGCATGGGTATTGGCGACTGCGTCGCGGAACATCTGGTGACGTCCGCCCGTGCCGACGATAGCGAATTTCTTGGACATGACTCGCTGCAGGAAGAAGGGCCGAACCGGCCGGTTACATCTTCCATACAAGATCACCATACGGGCCGCCGTGTCAATCCCGTCCCCGTCGCGGGCGGCCCCGGGCGTCCATCCCCCGTCAAAGTAAATCGAAGGGTAATGGCAATCATTCGCGCTCGGCACCGCCCCCTTTCCCGTCAAATACTGTCATCGGTCACCGACATGGTTTACAGGGGTTTGGTGATGACAATTCAGGGGGCATGACGTGGCCCAGGATGATCAGATCCGGCTGGTGCAGGACCTCGCCTACGAGGCCGCCATCATTCCAGAACGCTGGCCATCGGCCCTGGCCGCCATCAGCGAGCTCAGTGATACTGCCGGAACTGTTCTGGTCAGCCTCAACGACAGGGGTGTGCGGCTTGTTGCCTCGCCCAGCCTGGAGGAGCTGGGCCGGCGTGTGGTCGAGGAAGGCTGGATGGCGCGCAGCGGGCGGGCCCAGGGCGTTGTGAGCAAGGGGCTGGTCGGCACGCCGCGCTTTCTGACCGAGGACGACTTCTTCGGCCCCGGCGAGATGGAGGCCGATCCCATTGTCACCGAACTTCTCCGGCCGGCCGGCTATGGCTGGGCGGCGGGCTGGATCGTGCAATTGCCCCACGACGATACGATCCTGCTCAATGTCGAACAGTTCCAGCACCGCGGCCCGATCACGCGTGAAGCGCTCGACCGGCTTGATGCGATCTACGCTCCGGTCGCCCGTGCCGCCACGCTGGCCGCGCGCAACGACCTCGAGCGCGTCCGCAGTTCCATCGAAACGCTGTCGGCCATCGGCCTGCCCGCCGCGGCGCTGTCCCCGATCGGTCGCGTCGTGCTGGCCAATGCCCGGTTCGATGCAGCCACCCATATCTGGACCACGCGCGGCAACGACCGGATCGCCCTGCTCGACCCGGTCGCCGACAGGCAGCTGGAGGAAGCGCTCCGTGGCCGGGACGTGCTCTCCATCCCGGTGCGCCGCCAGCTCGGCAGCGAGGTCGTTGCCGTGCTCCAGATCGTGCCGGTCCGGCGCAATGCGCACGATATATTCGGCGCGGCCTCCTGCATCGTCACCCTGTCCGAGATGAAGGATCGCGAAGCCGATGCCACGCTGGTGCAGTCCCTGTTCGACCTGACGCCCGCCGAACTGGCCGTCGCGCGCGGCATAGCTGCCGGGCAGACCGTCGCCGCCATTGCCGCCGCCAGCGGGCGCAGCGTCCACACCGTGCGGGACCAGCTCAAGTCCATCATGAGCAAGACGGGCAGTTCCCGCCAGGCGGAGCTGATCCTGCTGATGCGCCAGCTCGCGCGCATCCGCGCCTAGCTAGCTGCCCTGCGAGACCAGCATCTCGGCCAGGAGGTCGAAGACCAGCCTGATGCGCCGGCTGGTGCGCAGTTCCCGGTGCGTCACCAGCCATACCGGCACCGGGATGGGCGCGATGCTCGGCACCGCTACGACCACTTCGGGCGTCCGCTGCGCGACCGTCTCCACCATGCCACCCAGGAATATGCCGCGGCGCACCCATTCCCAGCCCGTCATGCCGCTCTGGGTGGCCACGGGGAAATTGGCCTGGCTGAGCGGAATGCCGCGGGCCCGGGCGGTGGCGATGAAGTCGTCATTGCCCTGTATTGCCCCGACAAAGCTGCCCCGCGCCAGGGCCTCGCCGGTTGCCGGCCGCCCCATGCGCTCAAGCAGATCCGGCGTGCCGTAGATATAGGCCTGGCTGTCCTTGCAACGCCGTGCGATCAGCCCATCCTGCTCCGGACGCACATGGCGTATGGCGATGTCGGCCTCGCGCCGCAGCAGGTCGCTGATCGAGCCGGTGGCCAGCACCTCGAGCCGGATGCCAGGGGCCTCGCGCCGGATTCGCTCGATCAGCGGCGGCAACACATGGCCGGCATAGATGTCGGCAGTGGTGATGCGCACCACCCCCTCGATCGCCTGCGACTGGCCGGTGGCCGTCAGCGCCACCCGCTCGGCGGCCTCGCCCATGTCCCGCAGATGCGCCACCAGCTGCTGGCCGGCCTCGGTTAGGACCAGGCGACGGCCCACCCGCTCGAAGACGGCGATGCCCAATTGCTCCTCCAGCGCCGCCACCTGCCGCCCCAGCGTCGGCTGGGTCAGGTTGAGCCGCTTGGCCGCCGCGGACAGCGATCCGGCCTCGACCGTGGCCAGCAACGCCCGCAATTGGTTCCAGTCCGGCAGCATGGCTTGGCCTCCCTTATGCGCATATGCATAACGAAACTGCCAATTTCTTCAATTTCGTTTCTTCCCCACGCGCGTTAGTCTACGAGTGACGGTAGGGAGATCTGCATGGCCGATCTGAGCGCATTCTGGGACCGGCAGGCCGACAGATACGCGGCCCAGCCCATTGCCGATGAGGATGCGTACCGCACCAAGCTGGCGCGGACCCAGGCGCATTTCACCCCGGACATGGACATCTTCGAGTTCGGCTGCGGCACCGGCGGCACCGCCATCACCCACGCACCCCATGTGCGCTCGGTCCATGCCGTGGATTTTTCCGCGCGCATGCTGGACATTGCCCGCGAAAGGGCAGGCCAGGCCGGGGTAGGCAATGTGCGCTTCGAGCAGGGCGATATCACCCGGATGGCCATTGCTCCTTCCAGCTACGACATGGTGCTGGGCCTCTCCATCCTCCACCTGCTGCGGGACAGGGATGCCGTGATTGCCCGGGTCTTCGATATCCTCAAGCCCGGCGGGCGCTTCGTCTCCAGCACCGCCTGTATCGGCGACGTCATG
>CAMLOA010000384.1 GCA_946481445.1 uncultured Devosia sp.
TCGTGGACCTGATGAGCGACGGCGCTGCGGCGCTGCCTGGCGCCTCCGACAGCCGCAGCGCTGCCACGGAGGGCTGACGGCCCTTATAGTCGTATGCGGGGGACGCGGTGCCGGGCGCCTGTCTCGTGCGTCCTGGGAGTGCCTCCCGGGCTGTGGACTCACCATGCCCCTATCCGGCCGTGCCGGGACCCCCGCCATTGACGCCACCAGCAGATGAAAATGGCACACGATCGGGCCTTTTTGTGTGCGCGCAGTTGTGGAGAAAAGCTCCTTTTTACAACGCCTTGCGCATGTTCACCCTGTGGCGTCCCATCTGTATGTTGTCCATCTTCTTATCCATAAAAAACAATTTGACTGATAATATCAGCGATGATGAATTGATAAATATAAATGCAGCCCTCGAATGGCTGTGGAGGACTTCGTGCAGCAAACCCAGATTGGAGAGGGCCCGTCCGTTCGTCACGGAGCGGATCGAGCGCCCACGACCAGATTGTCCCTTGCCCTGTGGCTGGTTGGAGCCGGGCCGGTCCTAATCCTTGCCGTGCTGCTGGTCGTGCTCAGCCTGACGGTTCCCAACTTCTTCACGCCGCGCAACATTTCAAACATCCTGGCGCAGATCGCGGTGATCGCCCTGGTGGCGCTGGGCCAGCACCTGGTCATCCTGACCCGCGGCATCGACCTGTCCGTCGGCTCCAACCTGGCCCTGGCAACCGTGCTGGGAGCGCTGGTCTACCGGGTCAACGACAATGCGCTGCTGGTCATGGGCACGATGATATTGAGCGGGGCCGCCGTCGGTGCGGTCAATGGCCTGGTCTATGTCTTCGGCCGGCTGCCGCACCCCTTCATCATCACGCTCGCCACGCTGTCCATCGCCCGTGGCCTGGCCCTGGAACTGTCAATCGGGCACACCACCATGCGTGGCATGCCCGAGCTGATCAGCACCATAGGTGGCGGCACCACCCTGGGCATTCCCAACTCGTTCTTCGTGGTCTTCGGGGTTGCCGCGCTGATCCTGATCATGTCGCGATATGTGGTCTGGGGACGATGGATCTACGCCGTTGGCGGCCAGCCCGAGGCGGCCCGCCGGATGGGAATTCCGGTCAATGGCGTGATCGTGTCGACCTATGTGATTGCCGGCGTGTGCTGCGGCATCGGGGCCATCCTGCTGTCCGGCCGCACCGAGGCCGGTTCCCCGCTCTATGGCAACCTGCTCGAGCTCGATACGATCGCGGCCGTGATCATCGGCGGCGCCAGCTTCCTGGGCGGCCGCGGCCATATCGGGCATGCCCTGATCGGCGCGGTGATGATCGGGGTGATCCGCAACGCCCTCAACCTGATGAATGTGGACCTCTATTTCCAGCTCATCGCCATCGGCACGATCATCGTGCTGGCGGTGGAATCGGACGTCCTGCGCAGTCACCTAGAGGCGCGCATGCGGGTGCGCCAGGCGGGAGCGCTGCAATGATGGGCCCCGTTCTCGAAGTCCGCGGAGCGCACAAGCGCTTCGGTGCGGTACATGCGCTCAAGGGGGTGAGCCTGAAGGCCTATCGTGGGCAGGTCATGGCCTTGCTGGGCGATAACGGGGCCGGAAAGTCGACCCTGATCAAGTGCATCAGCGGCGTGCACGCCCTGGACGAGGGCGACATTCTGCTGGACGGCGAAAAGGTCGTGCTCCGCAGCCCGGCGGCGGCCCGGAGCGCCGGCGTCGAGACCGTCTACCAGGACCTGGCGCTGTTCGACAATCTGACCCCGGCCGAGAACTTCTACTGCGGGCGCGAACTGTCCTTCCCGCGCTGGCTGCCGCGCGGCATGCGGTTCCTGGCTTCGCGCCAGATGGACAGGGAGGCAGCGGCCGTCATCGACAGGCTCAAGGTCAACCTGCCGCGCCGGGAAGCGCCGGTTGCCCTCATGTCGGGCGGGCAGCGCCAGGCCATAGCGGTGGCCCGGGCGACAGTGTTTGCCCGCAAGGTGGTGATCCTGGACGAACCGACGGCGGCACTGGGCCTGAGGGAGAGCCGCAAGGTGCTCGATCTCATCGCCCAGCTTCGGGACGAGGGCAACGCGGTCATCCTGATCACGCACAACATGGAACATGTGGTCGAGCTGGCAGACTGGGCCGTGGTCCTGCGCCAGGGCAACAAGGTCGGCGAACTCGAAAAGCCCGACAGGTCCAGTCAACAGGAATTGGTCTCCATGATCGTGGGGGCCGAGTGAGTGCCTGCCGCGACCAAGGCCACGGCAGGAAACGAACGGCCGCAGGCCGGCAATACAGGAGGAGGATTAGTCATGAGACTGCTACACGCTATCGGGGGGCTGGCGCTCGCCGCGCTCGTCGCTACCCCGGCAATGGCTGCGGATATCAAACTTGGCTTCATCACCAAGTTTCCCGTGCCGTTCTTCGCGACCATGGAAGATGCGGCCAAGGCCTATGCCGAAGCCAATCCGGGCATCGAGATCATCTACGGGCAGGGTGCCTCGGCGACCGATATCGAGGGGCAGATCGCCCTGATCGAGTCCATGGTCACCCAGGGGGTGCAGGGCATTGCCATTACCCCGGTTGACCCGACCGTGGCACCGGCCCTCGACAAGGCCGTCGAGGCCGGCGTCAAGGTCGTGCTGATGGACAACTCGATCCCTGGCTGGGAGAACGCGACGGCCTTGGCCACGACCGACAATTATGCCGCCGGCAAGATTGCCGGGGCGTATCTCAAGACCGTCCTCAGCGAAGGCGACACGCTCGGGATCCTCGAGGGTGTTCCGGGTGTCCCCGCGCTCGATGACCGCGTCAACGGCATGCTTGAAGGGCTGGACGGTCTGGCGGTGGAAATCGTCGGACGCAACGGAACCAACTGCACCGAGGAACTGGGCATCTCGGTCGCCGAGGACCTGCTGACGGCCAATCCGGATCTCAAGGCCATCTATGCCGCTTGCGGCCCGCCGGCCGTGGGTGCCGCCCAGGCCATCGAGAATGCGGGTATCGCCAACGATGCGATCGTTCTGGTTGGTTTTGACGCCTGCTGCGGCGAGCTCGAGAAGATCGCTTCCGGCCAGGAAGATGCCACGGTGGCCCAGTTCCCCAGCAAGATGGCCGAACTTGGCGTGGATGCCCTGGTGCGGGCGATCAACGGAGAGACCGTTGAGTCGCTGATCGACTCGGGCGCGGCCCTGGTCACGGCCGAAAACGCGGCCGAATTCCAGTAATCCCAAGGGCCG
>CAMLOA010000385.1 GCA_946481445.1 uncultured Devosia sp.
GCTCGGTCGCGCTCTTGCTCCTGGCTCCGGGTTATCCAAGATCGCGCGCCATGACAAGCGCGGTGGCTGCAGACCCGTCCGGGCGCGGATAATAGCCCGTGCGGCTGGATATGGTGGTGAAACCCTCGCGCTGGTAGAGCCTGATGGCGGCCGTGTTCTGCTCGTCCACCTCGAGGAACATGCGCCGGGCCGGCGACACCATAAGGTCGGCAAAGACCGCCCGCATCAGGGCCTGGCCCACCTTCCGGCCGCGCCATTTGGGATCGACGGCAATGGTCAGCAGTTCCGCCTCGTCTGCCGCCAGGCGGATCAGGGCGAAGCCGGCAATGCGCCGCCTGGCGTCGCAGGCGACATAGACCGGCGTGCTGGCATCATCGAGAAAACTCTTGAACTCGGCCGCCGGCCAGCCGCGGAAGAAGCCCTGCGCATGGATCCGGGCCAGATCGTGGGCATCGGCAAGCTGGCCGGGCTCGACATGGAGGCCTCCCGGTGCCGGCCAGAGCTTGATCATGGATTCTGCCTCGCGATCCGTGCCGCCGTCTGCGGCTTGGCATCGGCATCCCGGACATAGGCGGCTTCGGGCGGGTGGGCAAGGGGATCGGCCGTGGCGCCATAGCGGGCCACCCGGCCAATGTCCACGAAGGGCGATTCGATCAGGGCCGAGCCCGGCACGATGGCGGCGCGCGCAGCCTCCATCGGCATGAGCGCGGCATCGGTCACGGGGCGGCCGGGACCGGAAAAGGCCTGAAAATAGGCTTCGCCCCGGCGCGCATCGAGCAGGACCGTGGACGGGCCCCCGGTGCCGAGCGAAAGGGCGAGCAGGCTGGGCACGCCGACGACCGGGACCGACCGGGCCAGACCCAGCCCCCGTGCGGCCGAAATGCCGATCCTCAGCCCCGTGAAGGATCCTGGGCCGGTCGTTGTAACTACGCGCGCCAGATCGGCATAGGCCAGGCCATTGCGCGACAGGAGGGCATCGAGGCGGGGGAACAGCAGTTCGGCATGGCCGGTAGCGAGGTCATCGACGGAGACATCGCAGGTGCCATCGGCGCGCAGCAAAGCCAGCTGCAGGCGCGGCGCGGCGGTATCAATGGCGAGGGTGATGGGGTTGGTCATGAGCAAGCCAGTCCAGGAGACCTCATCCTGATCCGTCGAAGGACGAGGTCGTGGGACCATCTAGGGCACACCCTCGTGGTTCGACAAGCTCACCATGGGGGCTTCTGGCAAAAAGCGCGCCCTGTCCACTGCCTTGACGCCCCAAGCCCTGCCAGCGACCTTGCGGCATGCACCCTGATTCGCCGAGCGCTCCCCGATGACCTGGCTGGCCGAAACCGCCATGCTGAGCCATGGCTGGCGGCGCTTCTTGCTGCTGGTTCTGGCAGGGGCAGTGGCCGGCCTGTCCGTGCCGCCCCTGTTCATTGTCCCCGCCTTGTTCATCAGCTTCCCGATCTGGGTGTGGGCGCTGGACGGCGCCGAGCCGGGCAAGGGCTGGCGGCGCCCGTTCGGTCCGGCCTTCGGCATCGGCTTTGCGTTCGGCTGGGGTTACTTCACCATTGCCTTCCACTGGCTGGGCGCGGCCTTCTTCGTCGAGGGCGGCGTCATGCTGGGGCTGATGCCCTTTGCCATCCTGGCGCTGGCGGCGCTGATCGCGCTGTTCTGGGGCCTGGGCAGCGCCCTGGCGCACCAGATGTGGAGCCATGGCGCCTGGCGCATCGTGACACTGGCCTGCTGGCTCACCATCGCCGAATGGCTGCGCGGGCATGTGCTGACCGGGTTTCCCTTCGACCTGGTGGGTTATGCCCTGACGCCGAATGACGAGATGATGCAGGTCGCGGCCGTGATCGGCATTTACGGGCTGACGCTGGTGGCGCTGCTGCTGGCCATGGTTCCGGCGCTGATCTGGCCGGCGGATGGACGCAGCCTGGGACGGCGCCTGCTGCCGCTGTTTGCGGCCGTGCTGGTGATCGCTGCGCAGCTTGGCTATGGCAGCAACAGGCTGGCCGGTACGACATCGACCGAGCGGCCCGACATCGCCATGCGGCTGGTGCAGCCGCTCGTCTATGAACATGCCGACTGGGGCAATGCCGACCCGGTGGCGCTGATCGACCGGCTGCTCATGCTGAGCGACATGCGCATGACGCCCGACGATGCCGGGCTGGCCGATATCACGCATCTGGTCTGGCCGGAATCGAGCCTGCCCTTCTTCCTGTCCACCTATCCGGACGCGCTGGCGCGCATCGCGCGCATGCTGCCCGAAACCACGATGCTGCTGGCCGGGGCCCCTCGCCAGCAATATGAGCCGGGCGGCAGCGAAACGTCCGGACCGCCCTACAATTCGGTGCTCGCCATCGACAGCAATGGCGAAGTGGTGGCCAGTTACGACAAGGCGCATCTGGTTCCGTTTGGCGAATTCCTGCCCTTCGCCGACTTCTTCCGGAGTCTGGGGATCAAGCAGTTCGTGCCCGGAGCCGAAGGCTGGGCGCATGGCGATGCGCGGCGGCGCGTCATGACACTGCCGGCCACACCGCCTCTGCTGGCGCTGATCTGCTACGAAATCCTGTTCTCGGGCGATTTGGGCGATACGGCAAACGCCCAGTTCCTGTTCAACATCACCAACGATGCCTGGTTCGACGGCTCGATCGGGCCGGCCCAGCACGCCCATCATGCCCGCGTGCGGGCGGTGGAAGAGGGCATGAGCCTGGTTCGTGCCGCCAATTCGGGCCTGACCTTTGCCACCGATCCGCTGGGGCGGATCACGGCGGAACTGGCGCCGCAGCAGATGGCGGCGCTCGACGTCAGGCCGCATGAGCGGCTGGCCGGCACCATGTTCTCCCAGTTGCGCTACTGGCCGCTGCTGATCGTGCTCGTGGCAGGCCTGGCAGTGTCAGTGCTGATATCGCGGCGGGAGCGGCCGAAGCGGGTCTAGGCATGCCGAAGGGCCAAATGAAGAGGGCGCGGCTGATGCCGCGCCCCTCAGATTGGTCGCCATAGTATCTAGAGCGTGCGCTGCACGGTCTCGACGCGGAAGCATTCGATCTGGTCGCCCTGGCGAATGTCTTCGTAATTCTCGAAGGCCATGCCGCATTCCTGACCGACCTGGACTTCCTTGACCTCGTCCTTGAAGCGCTTGAGCGTCTTGAGCTTGCCTTCATGGATGACGACGTTGTCGCGCAGCAGGCGCACGCCGGCACCGCGCTCCACGATGCCCTC
>CAMLOA010000386.1 GCA_946481445.1 uncultured Devosia sp.
CCCACGCGCGTCACCGACACGCCCGTGCCTTGCAGCTGCGCCCGCAGCTCGGCTTCCTGCTGGTCCATGTAGCTGCCGATCGCAGCGCCCGTGAGGCCGCCAACGCCTGCGCCGATCAGAGCACCGATGCGCGGATCGCCACCGACCGCGGCCCCCACGATCGCACCGGCCACCGCGCCGCCACCCGTGCCGATCAGCGCACCGCCCGCCGTATTGGAGATCTGGCTCTGGCCCGTATAGGGATTGGTGGTGGTGCAGGCGGTCAGCGCCAGCGTGGCCGCAATGGCGACCAGGAACTTCGACTTCATGAACTATCCCCCTGAAGGATTCGATTTGAGTGGCCCGTTGGTGACCTCTCATTACGGCAGGACCGTGGTGAGGGAAAGAGCCTGAACGCGCGATGAACGGCGAGCGCCATGCAGCCCTTGCACAACAATTATGCAAGACAACCGATGTGTTGAATATCTGAGCGAACATTGTCATTGCTAGGTTTGCCAGCCTGCCGGAGACGCCAATGCCGACCAGCCAGATGAGCGCCGACATCGATGCTGCCCTGGGCACCCTGATCAACCTGTCGGGCAAGATGCGCATGCTCTCGCATCGCGCGGCAATGTTCGCCTTACTGGCGTGTGGCACAGCTGGCTCCGGAGGCTTGCGCCACCTGGCTGAATTCGATGCGGCGCGGGCCGAGTTCAGGCAGATCCACCTTGCGCTCACCGAGGGCAATCCGGACCTGGGCGTGCCCCGCGAAGCCGCCGTGGCGCTGGCGGCCAGCCCGGCGCTGGACGCGAACATTACCGGGCCGATCGAGCGCTTCCTGGACACGACCGACGCCCTGCGCGGCTCCCTGGCTGGCGGTCACGCCCCGCTCGAAGCGGTCGAAGCCTTTGTGGCCTTCGTGGCGGGCGATCTTCTCTCCTCTCTGAACCGCCTCACCGAAGCGATAGGAGGCACTTTGCGGTCGCGCTTTGCCACGCGCCACCAGCAGACGGCTCAGGCCCGGACGGCCATGCTCAAGGCCATCGGCTCGATCAGCGACGTGAGCATGAAGGTCAAGCTCATCTCGCTCAATGCCAGCATCGAGGCGGCGCGCGCAGGGGCCAATGGCAAGAGTTTCGGCGTGATCGCCACTGAAATCCGCACGCTCAGCGAGGATGCGGCGCAGTCGGCGCAGGGCCTGCGCGAGCAGCTCGAAATGCTGGCGGCACCCTGATCACACGTGTGCCCAGCCGCCATCGACGACGAATTGCTGCGCGGTGATCATCGCACTGTCCTCCGCGGCGAGGAACAGGGCCATGCGGGCGCAGTCATCGGGCCGGATGTGCCCCGACAGCGCCTGGTTGGCCTCGATGGCCTTGAGGCTTTCAGGGGTAATCCAGAGTTCGAGCTGGCGCTGTGTCAGCACAGCGCCCGGGACCAGCGAATTGACGCGAATGCCTGACCGCCCCAGTTCGCGGGCCATGGCGCGGGTCAATCCGTGCATGGCGGCCTTGGCTGTTTCGTAGACCGGAATCCGGGGCGTGAGGATCATCCAGCTGATCGAGCCGGTATTGATGATCGAACCTCGTCCCGCCTTGATCATCCCCGGCGCCACCGCCTGGATGGCGAAGAAGGCATGCTTGAGATTGACCGCGATGCGATCGTCCCAATAGGCGGGGGTGACATCGGCCCAGTCATGGCGCTGGTCATGGGCGGCATTGTTGACCAGGACCATCGCGTCGCCGTGCCGCCGGGCGAGTTCGCCGATCGCGGCCTGATAGGCCCCGGCATCGGTCACGTCGCAGGGCAGGAACGATACCTCTGCGCCCGCCGCCTTCAGTTCGGCCGCCAGCGCATCGCCCGCCTCGACGGCAATATCGACAAAGCCGACCTTCGCTCCCTGGCTGGTAAAATTGCGCACCAGGCTCTCGCCGATGCCGGTGGCCCCGCCGGAGATGACCACGGGCGCGCCGGCGAGGCTGGGGTAGCGGGCATAATCTGTCATGGCGGCGAGCCCCTTGCGATCGGCTTTGCCCATCCAGATATCGCGTTGCCAGCCGCCCGGCAAGGGATATTTGAGGTACGTACCTCATGATCTGCCCCTGAAGCGGAACGCGGCCAATTCCAACGAGAATCAGAACCCGTCGACGGAAGGCATCATCTTGTGGGTGGTGGTGATCTCCTTGCCCTCGACCTCCTCGAGCAGGCGCATGACCTGGTCGACATTGGCGATATGACGCGTCTCCATCGAGAAGTTCAGGGTCACGTATTCGCGGCCCGGGCAGAACGTGCAGATATTGGTGGCGCTGTGCCAGGCACCGCAATAGATCGGCTCGACCATGCCATTGGTCATCGGGCCATAGGTGCGGTGCGGGGGCACCAGGGTCAGAACCACATGGTTACCGCCGTTGAAGCGCCAGAAGCGCTTGCCGGGCAGGAAGGGGAAGACCCGCTTCATGCTGCGGAGCGCCTTGAACATCGAGTTGATCACCACCTGGAACTTGGTGATGTCTTTCTGTTCGATCTGCGCCACCGTGTCGTCCACGGCCCGGACATACTCCACGAAGTCCTCGATGACGGTAAACTTGGCCTCGAGTGCCCGCACGCGGAAGAAGTCGTCGTCGGTATTGTTCCGCTTGGTATCGAGCATGGTGTAGGCGGCGCCGATCACCTTCTTGCTCATGTGCTTTTCCTCGCCCTCGCCGTTGAGCGCGTGGGTGACCAAGGCGAAGAGCAGGGAACGCTGCCGCACCCCCAGCCGGTTGGCCAGGATGCGCAGCCGGTGGCGCTTGATGGCCAGCGTCTTGAAACCCCAGGGTTTTTCTGGCGGCGCCAGCAGGTTGGCGAGGACGATGTAGATGACGGCCATGGAGCCGCCGCGCAGCGCACCCTTGAGGCGGGTGCCCAGCGGCAGCTTGTGGTCCTTGTCGGACATTGTGCCATGCGCGGCGACCTGCGAGCGCGTCAGCAGCGCCGAGTCCGAGCCTTCGAGCAGGGCATGGCTGGAGCGAACCTGGATGATCGAGGAGCGTCCCTCGGCGTCGGGGCCTCCCCGGCGCACAACCGCCATGACCCGGAACAGGGGCAGGTCGGGATGCTCGAATATGTCGTCGGACTTGCCCAGCCACTTGTCGGGGTAGCCGTCGAACTCGTCGACCATCTCCACCGAGGTAATGGCATCGAGCAGATGCTTGGGAAAGGGCTGGCCCGGCCGGGCC
>CAMLOA010000387.1 GCA_946481445.1 uncultured Devosia sp.
CGCCGTCGGGCACGGCGACGAGAATGTGGGCCATCAGTGATGCTCCGTGGGCGTGGAATGGTCGGCGTCGCCGGGCACATCGTGCGCTGCGGCCGGGGCAATGGGTTCGCCATGCCCCTCGGCCGGGGCATGGGCCGGCTGGCCAGGGGGCGGGGCGCTCGGCTGCAGCAGCGTGGCGCCGCCGGCAAAGCTGAGGCGCACATGGTCGGCCTCGCCCGGCGGCAGGGTGAGCTGGGTATCGAAGGTGGCGCGTTCCCCGGCCATGAGGTCGCGCACCGAGGGGGCGACGCTCCACTCGTAGACGCCCTGGCCGCGCGCATCGAGCAGCGTCACCACCACCGGCGGGACCGGCACGGGTTCGGGCATGAGCCCCACGATCTGGGCCGAGACGATCAGCACTTCCTTGCCGTCGCGCAGCGTGCGCAGCGTGGTGACGTTGGAAAAATCGAGCCCCACCACGTTGACGCCCAGGCCGATCGCCTCGTAGACGCCGGCCATGTCGGGGAAGCGCTCCACCACCAGGGCCCGGCCGAAATAGCCCATGGCCAGCACGCCGCACAGCCCCAGCAGGGCGCCGGCGCGCGCGACGCGCCTGAGCCGGGCCAGGGGCATGTCGGCGGAAACCGATCGCTGGCGCCGCCGGAAGGCGCGCTGGCGCATGCGGATCACGGCCGGATCGACGCGGCCCGCCCCGGCCTTTTCGCGCTTGACCTCTTCCTCGGCGACCTTGCGGGCCACTTCGGCGGAAACGGCGCGCTCCTCGGCGGCTAGCGCCTCGTCCATGGCGTCCTCGGCCATGGCGTCGAAGGCGGCCTGGTGCTGGGGGGCGGGCTGGTCGGCCTTGGGGTCGAGCGGGGTCTGCTGCCAGGCGCGCTGGCAGTGGGCGCATTGCACCTTGCGGCCGGCCGAGCCGATGGCCTCGTAGGTCACCTGGTACTTGGTCTGGCAATGCGGACAGGTGATGATCATCGGGCCAGACGGTGAGGGAGAAGCTTGGTCGGCCCAAGCCTAGCGGCAAGGGGGTTAAAACTCCTCAAATCCGGTGCGGTCCTGGCCAATCCACCACATTTGTGCCGCCAATTGGGGGTCTTTGCGCGCGCGGCGCCACGGCGCTGTTATGCTGCGCCATGGCGAATGATTCGCCCCGCCGTGCGGCCACAGGGGAGCGACGCGTTCTTGATCGAGTTTGCCGATGTCGGCCTGCGCTATGGCAATGGCCCGGAAATCCTGAGAGACCTGACCTTCTCGATCGAGCCCGGCTCGTTCCATTTCCTCACCGGTCCCTCCGGCGCGGGCAAGACCAGCCTGCTGCGCCTGCTGCTGCTGTCGCTCAAGCCCAGCCGGGGCAAGGTGACCATGTTCGGCGAGGATGTGAGCAATCTGGGCCAGGATCGCCTGCTGCAGATGCGCCGCCATATCGGCATCGTGTTCCAGGAATTCCGCCTGCTCGATCACCTGACCACCTATGAGAATGTGGCCCTGCCGCTGCGCGTGCTGGGCCAGCCGGAAAGCGAATACCGGCCCAATGTCACCGAATTGCTCGAATGGGTGGGGCTGGGCGAGCGCATGAATGCCCTGCCTTCGCTCCTGTCCGGGGGCGAAAAACAGCGTGCCGCCATTGCCCGCGCCGTCATCGCCCGGCCCAAGGTGCTGCTGGCCGACGAGCCCACCGGCAATGTCGATCCGGACCTGTCGAGCCGCCTGGTGCACCTGTTTGCAGAGCTCAACCGCACGCTGGGCATGACCATCATCCTCGCCACCCACGAATTGCCGCTGCTCGACAAGTTCGATTATCCCCGCATGCTGCTGCAGAAGGGGGAGCTGACCATTCATGATTGAACGCGTCCTCGCCTTCCTGCCCCGCCGCACCGGCGCTGCGCCCATCGTGCCGGAAAAGTCCGTTGCCGGGCGCACCCTGCTGCTGATGATCACCATCATGAGCTTCCTGTCGGCCGTCACGCTGGGCGGGGTGGTGCTGGTGCAGAAGTCGGCCATTGCCTGGTCTGCCGATGTGGGCCGCGAGGTCACCATCCAGATCCGCCCCGTTGAGGGGGAGGTGATGGAGTCCAATCTCCGCACCGCCGTGGCGCTGGCCGAATCGACGCCGGGCGTGGCTTCGGCGCGCGCCCTCACCGTCGAGGAAAGCGGCCAGCTGCTCGAACCCTGGCTGGGTTCGGGCCTCGACCTGACGGCCATCGAAATTCCGCGGCTGGTGGTGGTGCAGCTGTCCGATCCGGCCGAGGCCGATATTGAGGGGCTGGAGCGCAATCTCGCCGCGGTCAACGGGGCGAGCCTGGATACCCACGCCGCCTGGCGCCAGCAGCTCAACACCATGGCCGGAACCATCGTGCTTTCGGGCCTGCTGGTGCTGGTGCTGATCGGCGCGGCAACGGTGCTGGCCATCATCTTTGCCACGCGCGGCGCCATGGCGACCAATCGCGAGATCGTGGACGTGCTGCACTATATCGGGGCCTCCAACAAGTTCATCGCCGGCGAATTCCAGGGGCGGTTCCTGTCCATCGGGCTGCAGGGCGGCCTGCTGGGCTGCGTGGCCACGCTGTTGTTCTTCGCGCTGATCGGCACGGCGGCGGGCAATATGCTGTCCTCGGAGGCGGGGGCGCAGGTGGGCGTGCTGTTCGGCCGCTTCGCGCTGGGCTGGGACGGGCTGGTGGGCATCGTGGCGGTGGTGCCGGTCATTGCCGCGCTCACCGCCATCACCTCGCGGCTGACGGTTCGCCGCTATCTCAGCCAGACTTCGTGAGGGCGCGGGAACGCCCTCGCCAAGCAGCCGTTTGGCGGCTATGACGCTCTGAAAGGGCCGGAAAGGCTGGAGGAAGTCACCATGGCCGTCGTGCAGGCGATCCGTACCGCTCTGTTCTATCTGGTCTTCATCGGCCAGACGGCCGTCCTTGCCATCATCGTGGGCCTGATCGGGCTCATTGCCGGCGGCCGCACCCGGCTGGGATGGGCGCTGGCGCAATACTGGTGCTGGTCCAATGTGTGGATCCTGCGCATCATTGCCGGCGTGCGCACCGATGTCTCGGGCGACGCGCATATCCCGCCCGGCGGCTGCATCATCGCGGCCAAGCACCAGTCCGACTGGGACGTGTTCGCCATCTTTCCCCATACCGGGCGCCCGGCCTATATCGTCAAGAAGGAGCTGATGCGCATCCCCTTCTTCGGCTGGGC
>CAMLOA010000388.1 GCA_946481445.1 uncultured Devosia sp.
TCATGCCGTCGGCCTTGAGTGCGTCGGCGGCCTTGAGCACGTCGGGCATGCCGGCCCCCGATCCGACTATGGTAATGTCGGTGCCCTCCATGCGAACCGCGGCCTTGTCGAGCGGAACCTCATACTGGTCGTCGGGCACTTCCTCGATCAGTTCGCGCAGGCCGGCCGGATAGAGGAAGACCACCGGATTGGGGTCGCGCAGCGCCGATGCCATCATGCCCTTGGCGTCGTAGGGGGTCGATGGAACCACGGTTTTGACGCCTGGAATATGCATGTAATACGAGTCGATCTCGTAGTCGGAGTGCTGGCCGGCAAAGCCCGGCGTTTGCCCCGTCATCTCCATGATGAACACGACCGGCATGGATGCGACGCCACCGGTCATGTGGCGCAGCTTTCCGGCGTGGTTCTGGATGATCTGGAAGGGCATCGCCGCCCCCTGATAGGGGATGTAGGTGGCGGCACGCGTTCCCGCCAATCCGGCGCCCAGCGTCGCCGCGACCATCCACATCTCGTCGATCCCGGTATTGCTCACGCGTTTGCGGCCGAACTCGGTCTCGAGGTTGATCACCGGCATGCCCGGGTTGGACGCGACCGGCGCCGTCAACTCGAACAGCCAGATCATGTTCGGGTCCTGCCGCATTTCATGTTGAACGGCCTCAAGGACCGCATACATCCAGCTCTTGCTTGGCATTTCAGTCATCTCCTGGCGCAATGGGCAATGCGCGATCAACCGAACTGGCGGGCCTCGACCACGCCATCGACAAAGACATGCTTGAGGCCGTCCTCCGGCACGCAGAGCGGCTGCTCGGCCGCCCAGGCGAAGGCGTCCAGCACCTCCTGCTTCACCGTCGCCTCGATTTCGTCGGCCCCGGCGTCGTCCAGCAGGCCCCAGTCGATGAGTATGCCGCGCGCAATGGTGACGGGGTCGCGCTGCATCCAGGCGCGCAGCTCGCGCTCCGGCCGGAACGAGGAGATGGCGAGCGGATCGTAGCCGAAGGCACCCAGTTCACCCGGCGTGGCACCGGGGGCGCCCCAGTGGTTGTAGTAGCGATAGGTCTTGGCCTCGATCAGCGTCGGCCCCTCGCCCGCCCTCGCCCGGTCCACCGCGACCTTGGCGGCGTTGTAGACCTGCATGACGTCCTGTCCGTCCACCACCACGCCCGGAATGCCATAGGGTTCGGCGGCGGTCGCGATATCCTTCATCGGCACCGACAGGGAGTAGTGCGCATACTGATGGTAGAGGTTGTTCTCGACCACATAGATGAAGGGCAGCTTCAGTAGGGCCGCATTGTTCAGCGCCGAATGAAAATGGGGCGTGGCATAGGTACCGTCGCCACCGAAGTTCACGACGACCTGGTCGCTTCCCCGGGCACGGAACGCGAAGGCCGAGCCGGTCGCGATCACCGGGCCCGGTCCGATCATGCCGTCGGCACCCATGAAACCGATGGTGGGGTCCGAAATATGCATCTCGGCCGCATAGCCATTGTTGAGGCCGGTTGCACGGAAGTCGTTCTCCGCGCACATGCGCTTGAGATCGATGCCCTTGGCGATGGCGTGGCCGGTTGGCCGGTGGGTGGAATAGACGAAGTCGACCTGGTCGAACGGGCCGGTATTGCGCAGCGCCGAACACACCCCCACCGCAACGGCCTCCTGGCCGGCATAGAAGTGGTTGTAGCCCCGGTAGGTCGGGTCGGTCAGCATCTTGTCGGCCATGGTGCGCTCATGCCAGCGGATGCGCAGGATCCTGGTATACATGTCGACCAGCTGCTCATCGGCCAGGTCCTTGGCCCAGAAGCCGCTTTCGCCCGCTGCATAGGCAAGCTGGTTGCTGAGCGACACCGCGGCTCCCGAAACCGCCGCGATCTTGAGGAAGGCACGGCGCGTGGGAGAAAAGCCGGCTGCAGCCTCTTCTGCGTTCTTGATGGTGATGTCGGACATCGACATGCTCCGTTCTAGGCATTGCGTGGATGCAACAATGGGCCAGGCCGGCAATGTCCATATTGACGCCCGTCAAAAGCCGCTTGCAGGCCACTGCGTAAACCGGCGAGCCGGGTCTTGATGCGGATCAACCGGCCAGGCCTGCGGCCTGCTAGTTTCTGTTCGATCCGACTGTCGACCGGAAGCGACCAACATGCGCTTGTTTGCCTTGAGCGACTCCGCCCAGCTCGGCGCGGCCGTTGCTGCGGCTGCGGGCATTGAACTGTCCCCGCTCGAGGAGCGGGAGTTCGAGGATGGGGAACACAAGTCTCGCCCGCTGGTCAGCGTCAGGGGCGAAGATGTCTATGTGCTGTCCTCCCTGCATGGCGGGCGGGTGCATTCACCTGCGGACAAGCTCCTGCGCCTGATATTCCTGGCCGCGACATGTCGCGACAACGGGGCAGGCCGGACAACCCTGCTCGTGCCCTACATGGCCTTCATGCGAAAGGAGCAGCAGACCAAGCCGCGCGATCCGGTGACGTCGCGCTATGTTGCGGCGATGATCGATGCGATCCAGCCGGACATGGTCGTCGCCCTCGACGTTCACAATCCGGCAGCCTTCCAGAATGCGTTTCGCTGCCGGACCACCCACCTCACCATGGCAGAAACCTTCGCCAGGACCGTCGCGCAGGTCCCGGGTGGGTCACACATGGCCTTTCTGTCCCCGGACAGCGGCGGCATGCGGCGGACGCATCAGCTCATGCGGGCCTATTGCGCTGGCGGCGCCAGGACGGCAGGTCTGGCCATGATGGAAAAGCATCGCAGCGAGGGGCGGGTCACCGGCGACCTGTTCGCCGGTTCCGTCGAAGGCTGCGATGTCGTCATCGTGGACGACCTCATCTCGACCGGGGGCACGATCCTGCGTGCTGCCCGGGCGTGCCGGGCACGGGGTGCCAGCAGCGTCACCGCACTGGCCACCCATGGCCTCTTTTCCAGTGCCTCCGCGGAGCTCTTCGACGATGCGTCGGTGGATCGCGTCATCGTCAGCGACACGGCCATGCCTTTCGGGGTTTCGCCCGAGCCTGCCGCCGGCAGGCTGCAGGTGGTCAGCTGTGCGCCGCTGCTGGCATCGGCGATGCAGCGGCTGCACGGCGCCGGGTCCATAAACCGGCTGCTCAACCCTGTGCGTTGAGGCATTCCTGTTCTGCCCAGCCCAGATAGGTCCGCGCCTTCGCCCGCCAGCGGTCCGGCGTCGCCGGCTCCGGATC
>CAMLOA010000389.1 GCA_946481445.1 uncultured Devosia sp.
CGGTCATCGCGCGGGGTGGGCTGCGCCATGTCGGGCGCATCACTCTCGAAATCGACGCCGGCGGACTCGGCCAGCTTCTTGCCGAGCTGGTCGCGCAGCATGCGGGACTTGACCATTTCGACCCCGCCTTCGGGCAGGTCGCCGAGCTGGAAGGGACCATAGGAAATGCGGATGAGGCGGTTCACCTCGAGACCGAGCGAGCCGAGGACGTTCTTGACCTCGCGGTTCTTGCCCTCGCGCAGGCCGAGCACCATCCAGACATTGGAGCCCTGCTCGCGCTCGAGCGTGGCGGTGATGGGGCCATACTGGATGCCATCGACCGTGATGCCCTGCTTGAGGCTATCGAGCTGGGCCTGGGTGACCGAGCCAAAGGCGCGCACGCGGTAGCGGCGCAGCCATCCGGTGGAGGGCAGTTCAAGCACGCGCTTGAGGCCCCCATCGTTGGTGAGCAGCAACAGGCCTTCGGTATTGATGTCGAGGCGGCCGACGGTGAGCACGCGGGGCAGGCCCTTGCGCTCGAGTTCCTCGAAAATGGTCGGACGGCCTTCGGGGTCCTTCTCGGTGACCACGAGGCCCGCGGGCTTGTGGTAGAGCCAGACGCGGGTGCCCTGACGGGCGGCCAGCGGCAGGCCGTCGACTTCGATCTTGTCCTTGCTGGTGACGTTGAAGGCCGGGGTGATGACCTTCTTGCCGTTGACCGAGACGCGGCCATCGGCAATCCAGCCTTCGGCATCGCGGCGGGAGCAGAGGCCTGCGCGGGCAATGACCTTGGCGAGGCGATCGGCGGCTTCGGGCTGTTTGGGAGTGTCGCTCATGGGAGCACTTTCTGACATGCGGGACCCTTCATGCCTCGGGCGGGAGTGCCGAGGCGGGCGGCGCGGATAAAAGGCAAAGCGGCCGGATCAATCCGGCCGCTGGTCGTTATGGAGAAGCGCTCAGGCGATCAGAGCTGCTTTTCCGATTGTGTGAACATGGCATTCTGTGTGCCAAGCACGGTCGAATTGGGTCCGCGCGCCTGCAAAGCCTTGCGGACGTCTTCCGGGCAGCGCTCGTCGCGCAGGGACACCAGCTCGCCCGAGGCGGCACGGCAGACCAGCTGCGCATCGCCGACGCGGGTGAAGTATTCGGCCGGCGGCAGGTAGAGCGGACGCTCGTTATTGGCGGTGACGGCCATGTTGGCGGCCTGCATGCGGGCGGTGAGCTGGCGGGCCTCGGCCTCGGTCAACGGACGGCCGCCCAGGGTGCGCATGTCGACGACGCGCGCATTGCGCAGCAGCACGATGTCGGCTTCGCTCAGATTGGTCGTGTCGATCTGCACGGTGTCGCTGTTGGCCGGGAGCTGGGCCGCAGCGACCTGGGTGGTCGGGGTGGGCAGGCCGGCATCGGACTTGGGCAGGACCAGCGGCGCGCGCGCCATGGTCAGGTCTTCCTTGGGCGGATCGCCAGGAATGAGGCCGACACCGCGGGCCGTGGTGTTCATCACTTCGCGCTCGAAGGTGCCGAAATCGGTCATGGCATTGGTGCCTTCGACCGTGGTGCAGGCGGCGAGCGCGAGAGTGGCCATCAGCCCGAGAGCAGCCAGACCAGTCTTCATGGCGGCCCGGATGGCAGCGGACTGCCTGGTCAATGCAACAGACATGCAAATTCCCTTACGATATCGGCGGCGCTTATAGCGCATTCCCACCGTTAAGACCAGATTCTGGCAGCACAGTGATTTCCGACCCTCAGGCCGGCTGGTTTGGCTTGCGCCGGGCGAGTCCGAGAAGATCAACGAACAGGATGATGACGCCGAAGGTGATGGCCATGTCGGCGATGTTGAAAATGTAGAAGGACCACGTGCCCCAGTGGAAATGGAAAAAGTCGGCCACCGCCCCATAGATCAGGCGATCGAGCGCATTGGAGAGCGCCCCCCCGACACAGAGGGCCAGGCCCAGCCGCACGAGGAATTCCTTCGAACGCCACCACCAGAAGGACAGGGCCACGATGGCCACCAGCATGATGACGCCCAGCGCCCAGACCGGCAGGCCATCGAAGAGGCCATAGGAAATGCCGGTATTCCAGACGAGGACGTAATCGAAAAAGGGGGTGACAGTCAGGATTTCCCCGCCGCGCCAGCCGGTCAGCGACAGGGGTTCGAAGAAGTAGGGAACGCCGACGCACACGGACTGCCCGACGGCGTAGCATTCGGCGGCAATGTGAAAGGCCTTCTGCGCCCGATCGAGCCCGAAGGCGATGATCGCCGCCATGAGGGAGGCGATCACCGAAATGTCGAGGCGCGGAGCTCTCTGCAAGATCAGAGACCTGCCGCGGCGCGTTCACGCAGGGCCTGGGCGTCGCGCGGGGAGACGTCCGGGTATTCCGGGTCGGAGCCGACTTCGGGCAGAACCTTCCACGAGCGGGCGCAGCGCTTGCCCTGGGCCAGGGCAGAGACAACCGAGACGCCGGGCACGTCGTCGAGCCGGAAGGCTTCGGACGGGCCTTCGTTCTGCTTGACCGAAATGGCCGAGGTGATGGCAATTTCCGCCAGATCCTGGCCTTCCAGTGCCACGATATAGCGGGCGTCGGCGACATAGACCTGCGGGGCCGCCTCGAGCGACGATCCGATGCGCTTTTCACGGCGCTCGATCTCAAGCGCACCCGTCACAACGCGGCGGACGGCGCGGATGAGCTGCCACTTGTTGGCCAGGTCATTGTCGAGCCAGCTTTCCGGGATCTCCGGGAAGAGCCGCAGATGCACCGACGAGCCCTCTTCGGGGTGCCGCTCCAGCCAGCATTCTTCCATGGTGAAGACCAGGATAGGGGCGAGCCACGCAGTGAGCGCGTTGAACAGGTGATCGAGCACGGTCAGCGCCGAGCGGCGCTTGATCGAGGAGATCGGATCGCAATAGAGCGTGTCCTTGCGGATGTCGAAGTAGAAGGCCGAGAGCTCGATATTCATGAAGTTGGAAAGGAGCGTGACGACCTTGCGGTAGTCATATTCCTTGTAGGCGGCGCGGACGCCGGTATCGAGCTGAGCCAGGCGATGCAGCATCAGGCGCTCGAGCTCGGGCATGTCCTTGGCGTCGACGACGTCTTCGGCCTTGAAGTGCGCGAGGTTGCCCAGCAGCCAGCGCAGGGTGTTGCGCAGCTTGCGATAGCTGTCGACCGTGGTCTGGATGATCTCCTTGCCCAGGCGCAGGT
>CAMLOA010000390.1 GCA_946481445.1 uncultured Devosia sp.
GATGCTTGCCGCCCTTGGCCGCCACCCCAACCGGCCGGCGCATATGCACTTCCTGGTCACCGCTCCGGGCTACCAGACCATCGTCACACACACCTTCGTCGAAGGCGACCAGTGGCTTACCTCCGACGCTGTGTTCGGCGTGAAAGCCTCGTTGATCGCTTCAATGGAGCCCGGCACTGATACCGTGTGGAAATCAAGCTTCGACTTCATTTTGACCGAGGCCAGCTCGCGCACGGCCTGAAATCTCACACTGGACAAATTGCTCTGATCCCGCGGCCGAGGCGAACAGCATCCAAGACGGCATGGCGGTGATGACCCGGGCGGCGGAAGTTCGGGTCCTCCGGGCTTTCCCGGCGCGATGTCGTGCCAGTCGACCTGCCTCTTTCGCTCGTGCAAACGAAGCCGACCACGGCGACGCCAGTTGGCGCTATCCCGCACGACTTAGGTGGTCGAGCTGGGCGCTGGGTCGAAGTAGGGTCCCGGCACCCCGAATTGAACCCCATCGGCGAGGTCAAAACCGGCGCCGGAAGCACCGCCACTCCACCCGTCGCACCGCCAGTGCGGCGCCTTGGTCGCGGCCATCAGGCGGGCCACGCTGCGCTCAGATCGGGTAGTGAATCGGGCCGTCCTGCACGGTGATCCAGCGCAGTTCGGTGAATTCGGCGATCCCGGCCTTGCCGCCGAAGCGCCCGTAGCCCGAAGCCTTCACACCACCGAATGGCATTTGCGCCTCATCGTGCACGGTGGGACCGTTGACGTGGCAGATGCCCGATTCGATGCGGGCGGCGACGCCCATGGCGCGGGGGACATCGCGACCGAATACGGCGGCGGACAGGCCATATTCGGTGTCGTTGGCAACGCGAACCGCTTCATCGATGCTGCCGACGCGGATGATGGCGACCACCGGGCCGAAGGATTCGTCGCGATAGAGTTTCATGCCCGGCGTGACACCATCGACCACCGTTGCCTGCATGATGGTGCCATCAATGCCGCCACCAGCGACAATGCGTGCGCCCTTGGCCACCGCATCCCTGACCAGCGCGTCGATGCGCTGGGCGGCGCTGAGGTCGACGAGGCATCCGAGCGGGGTATTGCCTTCGCGCGGGTCGCCCGCCTTGAGCGATGATGCCTTGGCGGCCAGCGCGTTCACAAATGCATCGGCAATCTTCTCGTCGACCACGATCCGTTCCGTCGACATGCAGATCTGACCCTGGTTCATGAAGGCGCCGAAGGCGGCGGCGGCCACTGCCTGTTCAAGGTCGGCATCGTCGAGCACGACGAGCGGCGCCTTGCCGCCCAGCTCGAGCAAAGCCGGCTTGAGGTTGCGCGCGGACAATTCGGCAATGTGGCGGCCGACACGGGTCGAGCCGGTGAAATTAACGCGGCGAACCGCCTTGTGGGCGATCAGCGCCTCGACCAGCTCGGGCGCGACTTCGGGAGCATTGGAGACAACATTGAGCACGCCGGGCGGCAGGCCGGCCTCGAAAAGGGCATCGGCGATCAGCCGATGCGTGCGCGGGCAGATTTCGCTCGACTTGAACACCACCGTGTTGCCGCAGGCCAGGGGCGTGGCCAGGGAGCGCACGCCAAGGATGACGGGGGCATTCCATGGGGCAATGGACAGCACGACACCAGCGGCCTGGCGAACGCCATAGGCCGTCGAGCCGGGGCGGTTGCTGGGGATGATCTCGCCAGAGATCTGGGTGGTGAGCGAAGCCGCTTCACGCAACATTTCGGCAGCGAGCATGACATTGAAACCGGCCCAGCCGGCTGTCGATCCGGTTTCAGCGCCCATTGCGGCGATGAAGTCATCGGTACGGGCCTGCAGGCGATCGGCAGCGGCGAGCAGGATCTTGCGGCGAGCGGCGGGTGCAGTCTTGCTCCAGGCCGGGAAGGCCGCGGCTGCAGCGTCGGCGGCGCGCAATGCGTCATCGATGGTGGCTGCCGCGGCACGAGTGGCCAGCTGGCCGGTCATGGGATTATTGCGCTCGAAGGTGCCGCCACCGGTGGCTTCGGATTCTTCGTTGTTGATGAGCAGGCCGAGGTCGTTCATGTGCGAACTCCGTTCAATAAGAGGGTTGGTCGGTTTGCTGGCGCCGAGGAAGGCTTCCTGCACCGCCGGGTCGTTGCGCAGGGCGTCGGCCGTGCCAGTGCCGGTGATGCGGCCGGCTTCCATGAGGTAGCCGCGATGGGCGATGGCCAGGCTTGCCTTGACGTTCTGCTCCACGACGAGCAGCGCAATGCCAGTTTCGCGGATGCGTCCCAAGGCGGCGAAGAGCTCGCTGGTGACAATGGGCGCGAGACCCAGGCTGGGTTCATCGAGCATCAGCAGGCGCGGGCAACTCATCAGCGCGCGGCCGATGGCCAGCATCTGCTGTTCGCCGCCCGACATGGTGCGGGCGACCTGCTTCTGCCGTTCGGCGAGGCGCGGGAACAGGTCGAGCACCAGGTCGCGCTGCCGCACTTCATGTGGCCTGGCGTGCCGCGTATGGGCGCCCAGTTCAAGGTTCTCGGCGACCGTGAGGTCGCCGAAGATGCCGCGCCCCTCGGGAACAAGGGCGATGCCCTGTTCGAGATATCGGTGCGGCGGCAGACCGAGCAGATCGACGCCGTCGAGGCTGATGCGCGCACCGGCCACCGGTCGCACCAATCCGGCAATGGTCTTGAGCAGGCTGGATTTTCCGGCGCCATTGGCGCCCAGGACGACGACGGTTTCGCCCGCAGCGACATCGATGGCGACGCCATCGAGCGCAAGATGCTTGCCGTAGTGCAATGAGATGGGTCCGGCGCTAAGCATGGTCGTCCCCCAGATAGGCGCGGATGACTTCGGCATCGGCCAGCACTTCGGCCGTGGCACCATTAGCGATCTTGCTGCCGGCATTCATGACGATGCAGCGACTGCAAAGCGCGCGCACCGCATCCATCACATGCTCGACGAGCAGGATGGTGATGCCGCGCTGGCGCAGCGACGTTATGAGATCGATGCCGGCGCGCAATTCGGTCGGATTGAGCCCGGCCAGCCACTCATCCAGCAGCAGGAGACTGGGGTCACTTGCCAGGGCCCGCGCAAGCTCCATGCGCTTGAGGTCGATATAGGTAAGGCTGTCAGCCGGTTGACCTGCACGGCCGGACAGCCCGACCTCGGCAAGGAGGCTCTCGATGCGCGCCTCGGCGGCC
>CAMLOA010000391.1 GCA_946481445.1 uncultured Devosia sp.
TCTGAGCGCGCTCAGCCCTTGACGATCTCGAACCGGAGCACGCCGGCTTCGGTCGACACCACGCAGTCGTGCCCGTTCTGCCGGCAGTGGAGCGGGATATCGACCTTGGCCATGGGGTCGGTGGCCAGCACGGTCAGCGCCGTGCCTGCGGGCAGCGCGGCAAGGCGCTTCTCCATTTTCAGCACCGGCAGCGGGCATCTCAGCCCGCGCGCGTCGATCAGCTCAGTTGTCAAGCACCAGCACCCAGTGGACGCCATAGGTCGAGGCCGGATTGAAGGCCATCGCGATGCCGGCCTTGCCGGCCGTGGCGCGCAAGGCCGCGGCATCGGCAGGACTGTTGCGCCAGCCCGAGAAGGTGTCGGCAAAAGTGGCATAGCCCGCCGATAGCTTCATCACCACCAGATCCTGCGGCGTGCTGGGCGGGGTGCCCGTCTGCGCATACTGGTTGGCCAGCGCCTGCGCGGTCCCATCGAGCGCCCCATCGGCGGCCAGCGGCGGCAAGCCATTGGTGGCGCGATAGGCATTGATGATCGACAGCGCCTGGACGCGGTCGAGGCTGGCGCCGGGCTGGTCCATGCGCGCGCTGAGACCGGGGGCCAGCGCAATCCCTGCGCCCGCTCCCCCGCCCATGCTGCAGGCTCCCACCGCGATGGCGGCCACAAGGGCGGCGGCAGGCAGGAGGGCGGACTGGAGGCGGCGGGGCATGGTCATGGTTGATCCTGGCGAGTAGCGGCGATCCGCGCCCCTAGCGGGCGAGCAAGGCCAAAACATGGTCCGCCTTATGCCAGAGCCGCCCTGACGCGAGCTTAACGCCGCGCGATCAGCGGCCCACCTGCCGCCCGGCACGCGCCAGCAGCAGGACCGGCAGGATGCCGATCGCCACGATGATCAGCGCGGCAATGGCGGCATTCTCGTAGGTGCCGCGCACGGCCTCGCCATAGAGCAGCGTCGCCAGCGTTTCGAAATTGAGCGGCCGCAGCAGCAGCGTGGCCGGCAGTTCTTTCATGCAGTCGACAAAGACCAGCAGGCTGGCAGCAATCAGTGCGGGCCGCGACAGCGGCAAGTGCACGCGCAGCAGCGTGCCGGTCGCGGTCTGCCCCAGCGTACGGGCCGCATGGTCGAACGAGGGCGGAATCCGGCTGAGGCCCGATTCGATGCCGCCCGCCGAGATGGCAAGGAACCGCGCGGTATAGGCATAGATCAGCGCCGCGCCCGAGCCCAGCAGCAGCAGGCCCATTGGCAGGCCGGTCCAGCCGCGCCACCACGCATCGAGCGTGCGGTCGAGCGCGGCGACGGGGACCAGGATACCGATGGCCAGCACCGTGCCGGGCACGGCATAGCCCAGCGTGGCAATGCGCGCGGCGGCCGCGGCCAGGGTGCCGGTGCGCAGCCGCGGCGCATAGGCGACCACAAAGCCGCAAAGCAGTACGCTGAGCGTGGCGATGGCGGACACGGAGACGGTATTGGCCGTTGCCTGCAGCAGCGGCAGGGACAGGCCGGCAAATTCCAGCCGGCGCACCGCGGCCGAGATCAGGTAGGTGGCCGGCCCGACAAAGCCCACCACGATGGGCAGCAGGCTGAGGCCCAGCGCCACCAGGGCGCGCAGGCCGGTGAGGCGGAGCGGCGTCATCGGCCGGGCCCGCTGCGCATTGCCGGCATAGCGCTGGTTGCGCCGGGCCCAGCGCTCGAGCAGGACCAGACCGATCACCACGACCAGCATGGCGACCGCGATCTGCGCCGCCCCCGGCAGGTTGGTGCGCACCACCCAGGTGGTGTAGACCGCCGGCGTCAGCGTGCTCACCCCCAGGAACTGGGCCGCACCGACGTCGTTGAGCACTTCCATCAGGGCCAGGGCAGCCCCCACGGCGATGGCCGGTCGGGCGAGCGGCAGCGCCACCCGCCAGAACACCCCGTTGCGCCCCACGCCCAGCGTGCGGGACACTTCCACCAGGTTGGCCGCCTGGGTGAGGAACATGGCGCGCACGGTGAGGTAGACATAGGGATAGAGCACGAAGCCGAAGACCAGGATGGCGCCCCACATCGAGCGAATGTCCGGCAGGCGGAAATCGCGCGGGCTGTCATAGCCCAGCACGAAGCGCAGGACGCCCTGGACAGGGCCGAGCGGATTGAGAATGTCCAGATAGGCATAGGCCATGATGTAGGTCGGCACGGCCAGCGGCAGCAGCAGCGCCCATTCGACCACGCCGCGGCCGCGGAAATCATAGGCCGTGACCAGCCAGGCGGCCCCGGTGCCCAGGCAGATGGTGACGAAGCCGGTGCCGGCCAGCAGGATGGCCGTGTTCCAGGACGCCTGCGGCAGCACATGGACCAGGACATGGCTCCACAGCGTGCCGGTTTCGGCCATGGCCGTGACGGCTATCGTTGCCACCGGAACAAACGCCAAAGCCGCGATGGCAATGACCATCGCGACCCAGGGATTGATACCGATGCGGCGTCCGGCCAGGGGGCCGGCTGTCATGACGGACATGCGCGGGAGCGGTGGCCGATGGCCACCGCCTTGCCTTTAGTTGGCGAAAGTGTCGAAGCCGACTTCGTCGACCAGCTCGCTGGCGCGGGCACGGAACGGCAGCACCTCGGTCAGGGCCATGGAATCGGGCTGCAGGTCGCCGAAGGCGGCGATGATCGGGTGCACTTCGGCGCTGGCGCTCACCGGATACTCGAAATTGGCTTCCGCATAGAGCTTCTGGGCGGCATCGGAGACCAGGTATTCGAGCAGCTGCACGGCCTCGTCGCGATTGGGGGCATGGGCCGCCACGGCGGCGCCCGACACGTTGACCAGGGTACCACCGCCCTCGAATGTGGGCAGGATCACCTTGACCGCGTCGGACCAGGCCTTCTGTTCCTCGCCGCCGGCGCCGCTGGCCATCAGGCCGTAATAATAGGAGTTGGCGACGGCGATGTCGCAGATGCCGGCCGCGATGTCGCGGGCCCCGTCGCGGTCACCGCCGGCAGCGGCGCGGGCCTGGTTGGCCTTGATCCCTTCGAGCCAGGCCTTGGTGGCCTCCTCGCCAT
This sequence comes from uncultured Devosia sp., assembly GCA_946481445.1. The sequence goes on from CAMLOA010000391.1 coordinate 3,034, forward strand.
GCTTGGCCATGTAGGCCGCGAACATGGCGGTGTTGTAGGGATGCTGGCCCGAGCGGATGCAGAGCTTGCCGCGGAATTCCTCGTCGTCGAGCTGCTCATAGGTGATGCTGTCGAGGTCGAGATCCTTGGCGGCATAGAC
>CAMLOA010000392.1 GCA_946481445.1 uncultured Devosia sp.
AAGGTGTCGACTTTCCGGGCGACTACGAAAGCGAGCGCGCCCACGGCGAGGTTGACGACGCCCGCCACTACGATCGCCCCCGGCATGCCGACCCACGGCAGCAGCAGGAACGTGGCAGTGAGCGCGCCGATGGCCGCGCCGATGCTGTTGGTGAAGTAGAGCCCGCCCAGGATTTCGCCGTCCGACTTGGGCGCCACCCGCAGGTAGCCGCCGCTCATCAACGGGAAGGTCATGCCTAGCAGGATGCTCTGCGGCGCGATCAGCAGCGCGGCTGTTCCCCACTGCCACGAGCGGACGGCCCATTCGGATTCCAGCGCCGGGTAGACAACGTCCTGGGACAGGCCCGAATAAGCCTGGAAGACCCAGTGGAACACCAGGCCGGCGCCGCCGATCAGGATTTCCACCACGCCGTAAGCGAATATCAGGCGTTTCCAGTTGACGCCCTTGCGGCTGACTAGCCAGGCGCCGACGGCCATGCCGCCCATGAAGATCGCGAGCACCAGCGTCTGCGCATAGGCCGCGTGACCTAGGCTGAGGCCGAGATAATGGGACCAGATGGCCTGGTAGATCAGACCGGCGAAACCCGACGCGACAAACAGCGCGAGCAGCGCGCGCTCCAATCCCCAGCCTTGCAGCCTCATCCCGCTCTCCCCGATCCGGTCAGGCGGAGAGGATAGCCTCAAAGCTGCGAATCCCGGCAACGACAGAAAACCGTGACCTGCTTCACACTGGAGAACGGCACAAAATGACGTTTTACGTCACATTCTGACCCGACCCCTGGAATCCGGGGACCCTGTCCCATTTTTGGCTGGCCTTGCGTTGATCCTTGTGCCTATATTCCGGCCTGTGACGGCCGTCAAAACGCTGGCACAGTTGATGCTTCACTGATCTAGCACGTGCTTCGGCACGGCTACCCACGGACGGGAATTCCGTTTCGACACGTGACAACCACAATCCACCTAGGGGATTCACCCATGAAGAACATCCAGAAAGGCTTCACCCTGATCGAGCTGATGATCGTGGTCGCGATCATCGCGATCCTGGCCGCCATCGCCCTGCCGCTGTACCAGGACTACATCGCCCGTTCGCAGGCGACTGCCGGCCTGGCCGACATCCGTGGCGGCGTGACGGCTTACGAAGAGTTCGTGCAGCGTGGTTCGGTCAACGTCATCACCGGCCCGTCGATCGTCGGCCTCGCCAACACCACCCCGCGTTGCGCCCCGATCGGCGTGCCGGCTGGCTCGGTAACCGGTACGATCACCTGCAAGCTGACGGGCAACCCGATCGTTGCGGGCAAGCTCATCACCCTGAAGCGCAACTCGGCCACCGGCCAGTGGGCCTGCACCACCGACATCACCCTGCCGAAGCACCGCCCCGGCGGCTGCTGAACCACGGTATGACGGCTTGAAACTGCAGGGGGGGGCGACTCCCCCTGCTCCCCCCCCCCGGCCTCCCATCCCCCATCACGCGCCTCTCCGGCCATCAGAACTGCTGAAAGCAGGTGGGTCATGAACAAGGCTTCGGGCTTTACCCTCATCGAGCTGATGATCGTCGTGGCGATCATCGCGATCTTGGCGGCAATCGCCGGCGCGACCTATCAGGACTACACGATCCGGTCTCAGATGACTGGCGCCCTCGCGGACATCGCGTCCGGCCGCGCCACATTCGAATCCCAGCTAGTCGCGGACGGCAATGCGGCGTTCACCGTCTCCGACCTCGGCTTGCCCGACAACACCGACCGCTGTTCGGCGATCAACTTGAGCGCGGCAGCCAACGGATACATCGAATGCATCATCGCGGGCCACCCGCGCATTTCGGGCGGCTCACTTCGCCTGAACCGAAGCTCGGCGGGCGTCTGGACTTGCGCCACCCCGGCTGGCACACCGCAGAAGTACCGGCCCGCGCACTGCAGCTGAATTCCGCATGATCCCGGCGTGATTTACACTCCGGGCTCTGCCGGCCCCTGCGAGACTTACCATCATGCTGACCGAGCGCCGCAGCCTTGCGGTTTTTTTCATACTCCTGGTTGGCATCACCGGACTCGCCTTCTGGCCTGGCCTGGGCGGCGGCTTCCTCTTCGACGACTATCCGAACATCCTGCAGCAGGAGCAGGTGCACGCGGAGTCGCTGGACCTCGAATCGCTCCAACGTGCGGCCAGCGCCTTCAACCATGGGCCCGTAGGAAGGCCGCTGGCGACGATCACCTTCGCCATCGACCACGCGATCGGCGGCAAGGCGCCCTGGGGCTACAAGTTCAGCGGCCTGCTGGTCCACCTGCTCAATGCCTGCCTGGTCCTGCTCCTGGTACGCCGACTGCTGGCGCTGGGGGAATACACCCGGAAGCTTTCGGTCGCCGCGGCCTTCGTAATCGCGCTGGTCTGGGCAGTCCACCCGCTGCAGGTCTCGACCGTGCTCTACGTCGTGCAGCGGATGGAGACCCTGTCCATCACCTTCGTGCTTCTGGGCCTGCTTGCCTACCTGAAGGGACGTCTCCTCCAGATTGATGGCGGCCGCGGCTGGCCCTGGCTGTTGGGGGTGCCGGTGCTCATGGGAATTGGCCTGCTTTCCAAGGAGACGGCTCTGCTGCTTCCCGCCTATGCGCTCGGACTGGAGCTGACCGTGCTGCGCTTCGGCGCCGCGAACCCGGTCGTTGCCCGCGGGCTGCGAGTGGCCTATGCGGCGGCCGTTGCCGTTTCCCTGTTGGCCTTTTTCTTTCTGGTGGTTCCGCACTATGCGGACCCCGCCATCTATTCGATCCGCGAGTTCAGCCTTGCAGAGCGACTGATGACCCAGCTGCGGGTTCTGCCGATGTACCTGGGCTGGATCCTGTTGCCCCAGCCATCGAGCTTTGCATTCTACTACGACAACTTCGAAATCTCGGCGAACCTGCTCGAGCCGGTGACAACGCTGCTGGGTGGCCTGTTTCTGGTGGGGTTGGCCGCGCTGGCGTTTGCCACCCGGCGACGCCTGCCGCTGCTGTCGCTAGGCGTTTTCTGGTTCTTCGCATCGCACGGGCTGACAAGCAATGTGGTGCCTCTGGAGCTGGTGTTCGAACACCGCAACTACTTTTCCATCCTGGCCGTGTTGCTGGCCCTGGCCGAGCTGATCGTCCGGTTGCCGCCCGGACGTTCCCGGCGGACGCAGTCGTTCATCCTTTGCCTCCTGG
>CAMLOA010000393.1 GCA_946481445.1 uncultured Devosia sp.
CAGCCAGCTTGATGCTGCCGCCTTTGATGGATTCAGCGCGTCTCATTTGACCTGGGCAGAACGTGAGAGTGCGCGCATCTCGGCCTATGTTCAATTCCACTATCGCCACCCACTAGCAGCGCTCATGGTTGGCGCTCTCAGCAGGTCGCAAGAAGCGCAGGACGTGGAGGAATCATTTACGAACAAGCAACTGGTGAATGGTGCCCGTATGATTGCAGCAGCACAGGACCAAGGCATCCTCTCGAAAACCATCGATCCTGATCTCACCATTGCACTTATGGTTGGCGGGATTCGGCAAGCGCTGCATGGGGCGCTCCGCAGGGAGTATCGCCCCGACGCTCATGAGCTTGCAAACAGGATCTGGCTTTTCATGGCTTCGGCACTGGGGCTGAGCGCCAATCAGTGCATTCCCCCAGCGCCTTCACAATCAGAACCTTAGGGTTGCCCGGATGCATTTGCCTGCAGATTTTCACAAGCCTCAGTCGTCATACTCCACTCAGGACCTACTGAAATCCTCTGGCGGAGGCTACTTCGGCCCCGGCAACGCTCAGCTACCAGCGCCTCCCATGCTGATGATGGATCGGATAACCGAGATCAGCCTCGATGGCGGCAAATATGGCAGGGGCCACGTGGTTGCTGAGCTCGATATTGCGCCTGATCTTTGGTTCTTTAGCTGCCACTTCCCAGGCGACCCGGTCATGCCGGGTTGCCTAGGGCTTGACGCGATGTGGCAGGTGATCGGCTTTTGGTTGGGGTGGTCCGGCTCACCAGGAAAGGGCCGCGCCTCTGGTGTTGGTGAGGTAAAGTTCCGAGGACAGATTACCCCGGATACTCGTCTGGTACGGTATGAGATTGACATGCGCCAGACTAGACGTGGCAAGCTGGTTGTGGGCTCGGCGGACGGTCGGGTACTTGCTGACGGCAATTGCGTCTATCAGGCGCAGGAAATGAAGGTTAGCCTGATAACTTCGGCGGCTTGATCGACGTACCGTGCGCTTTCTGATCATTAGGACGAGGTCGTAGGTGGTGGTGACAAATGCTGCCAGCCCGCTCCACCCCATACTCATCCCTGTATCATTTCCGCATCACCTTGTGTGACGTTGCAAATCCCCGGCTTGGCAAAACCGAACGGCTTGGCTACAAATCGTCCACCGCACAGATCGAACCAGGGAGGCGGCGCATGACAGCATTTCCGATCCTCCCACTTGGCGAGACCCGAGGTTAGGTCCTCGCCATCCGCGGCCCGCCACAGGGCACGCCAGCGGTTCTTCTCCACCACAGCCCCACTGATCTGACGGGATCTTTGCTGCCCGTTCCGGCTGTGCCTTTCATCTCTCTGCCTTTGAGGGCCGGTCGCCGGAAAACGGGGCCGGGCTGCCATAAATGAGTCGCAAGAAGCTCGATTTCCGCGCCGATGCCTATCGCAACGTGCTCGGCTTTACCTTCCGTCACTGGGCCGGCCAACCGGCGCGGATCGCCCTGATCTGTGCCCTGGTGATCACCGATACGCTGGCTTTGGTCATGGTGCCGGTGTTTTCCGGCCGCATTGTGGACGCCATTGCCGGAGCACAGGCCAGTGCCGCCGACGATGCGCTGCGTGCCTTTGCCATCGTGGTGGGGCTCGGCGCCCTGGCCATTGCCGTGCGCTGGTTCACCTTTCAGAACATCATCCGGCTGACGCTCAGGATGATGGCCGATATCGTCAATGACGGCTTCCGCCGGGTACAGCGGTTCTCGACCGACTGGCATGCCAACAGCTTTGCCGGCTCGACCGTGCGCAAGATCACCCGTGGCATGTGGGCGCTCGACCAGCTCAATGACGTGCTGCTGGTGGCGCTGCTGCCATCGGTGGTGATGCTGGCCGGAGCCACCATCATCCTCGGGTCGTACTGGCCCGTGATGGGCCTTGTCGTCGGCCTGGGCTCGCTCGTCTATATCGGCGTCACGGTAGGCCTTTCGATGGGCTTCGTCTCGCCGGCGGCGAGCCTCGCCAATGCCATGGATACGCGCCTCGGCGGCGCCCTGGCCGATGCGGTGAGCTGCAATTCGGTGGTCAAGGCCTTCGGTGCCGAAACGCGCGAGGAAACACGGCTGAGGCACGTCCTGGGCAAGTGGGACATCCGCACGCGGCGGACCTGGACGCGCGGCAATCTCAGCGGCGCCATCCAGGGCTTCATGATGGTGGCCATGCAGGCCGGCATACTGGGCACGGGCCTCTTCATGTGGCAGCGCGGCGTGGCCACGCCTGGCGACATCACCTTCGTGCTGGCCATGTTCTTCGTGCTGCAGGGCAATCTGCGCGAAGTGGGCATGCATATCCGCAACCTGCAGCGAGCGGTCAACGACATGGAAGAACTGGTCGCGCTCGACCGCATGCCGCTGGGCATTGACGACAAGGCCGGCGCCAGGCCGATCGCCATCGGCGACGGCAGGATCGCGTTCGAGAAGGTCACCTTCCAGTATGGTGCCCATCCGACCCCGCTCTATCGCGACTTCTCGGTCACGATCGCGCCGGGCGAACGGGTGGGGCTGGTGGGCCATTCGGGTTCGGGCAAGACGACTTTCGTCAAGCTCATCCAGCGGCTCTACGACGTCAAAGGCGGCGCCATCACCATCGATGGCACCAACATTGCCGACGTGCAGCAGGCCAGCCTGCGCAGCCAGATCGCCATCGTGCAGCAGGAGCCCATCCTGTTCCACCGCACGCTGGCCGAGAACATCGCCTATGCCCGGCCCGACGCCACGCGCGCCGAGATCGAGCTGGCGGCGCAGCAGGCCAATGCGCATGACTTCATCCTCGACCTGCCCAAGGGCTACGAAACCCTGGTCGGCGAGCGCGGGGTCAAGCTCTCGGGCGGCGAGCGCCAGCGCGTCGCCATTGCCCGGGCGTTCCTGGCCGACGCGCCGATCCTGATCCTGGACGAGGCGACGTCGAGCCTGGACAGCGAGAGCGAGGTGATGATCCAGCAGGCCATGGAACGACTGATGGAGGGCCGCACCACGCTGGTCATCGCCCATCGCCTGTCGACGGTGCGGGCGCTGGACCGGCTGCTGGTCTTCGACAAGGGCCGGATCGTCGAGGAAGGCACGCATGAGCAGCTGATCCGCCTCAATGGCGGCATCTATCGCCGGCTGTTCGAGCGGCAGGCGCTG
>CAMLOA010000394.1 GCA_946481445.1 uncultured Devosia sp.
CCAAATCAAAGACCTGACTACGCCCGCAGCAGTTCCATCCGCCCGGGCGTGAAGTGCATCACTGCATCCTGTGGCGGCGCCCAGTTGATGACTTCAAGGATCGGCGCGCGTTCGATCAGCACGCGCAGCGTGCGGGCAATGCCGCCATGGGCCACTACCACGGACGGCCCCTTGAGCACGGCGGCGAATTCGCTCAGCCGCGCTTCGACATCGCGATAGTTCTCGCCGTTTTCGGGGCGGTAGTCCCAATAGGTCTCGTCGCGAGAGCCCGGCGCGATGGCCATGTTGGCCGGCAATTGCTCGAACAGTTCGCCCTCGAGCACGCCGAAGGAAATCTCCATCAGCCGCACGTCGAATTTGACGTCCGGAAGATGCTGGTCGAATCCGGCCCGTACCCGGTCCATGGTCTCGCGCGTCCGTCCCAGCGGACTGGCATGCCACTCGAAGCTCCTGGGGTCGAGTCCCCGCGCGTCGAACAGCGCGGCCAGCGTCTTGCCGTTCTGGCTGGCCTGCCCGCGGCCCTTGTCGTTGAGCGGAATATCCTTGCGCCCCTGGTAGCGGCGCTCAGCGTTCCACGGCGTTTCTCCGTGCCGGATGAAGTAAATCTCCGGCCAGACCAGGGCTGTCATCGTCATGTCCCGCGCCGCTTGGGGTCGGCACGTCCCGAAATAGGGGTTACTCGAATAGCGGGCCGTTCTGTGCAGCCCGCGACCTGGCACTAGCCTAATGGATTTGGTCCATCGCACCAGATGCCGGGTCGCCTAACAGCTATGTCGTTCCCGAACCGGCACCGTCAATATCCGGTGATGCGCTCCGCCCGGAAATCTGGTCGGCCTTGCTGGAGTTGCCGCCCCGGTTGTGGCACATCACAGGACCCAACGCCCGCCAAGTCCGGTTCTCATGCCCGTCCCGCCCACCGACATCCCAGCCCAGCTCGCCGCCCTGCTCGGACCGGGCGCCGTGATCGGCGAGGCCGATCGCATGGGCGCCTGGCTCAACGAGCCGCGCCGGCGCTTCCACCAGAAGGCCGCGGCAATCGCCCTGCCCTCCTCCGTCGAGCAGGTGCAGGCCATCGTCCGCTGGGCTGGCGAAACCGGCACCGGGCTCATTCCGCAGGGCGGCAATACCGGGCTGGTCGGCGCCCAGGTGCCCTTGCGCGGCGACGAAGTCATCGTCAGCCTCGCCAGGCTCGACCGCATCCGCGCCATTGATACCGCGGCCGGCACCATGGTCGCCGAGGCCGGTGTCATCCTCGAGGAGACCCATAGGGCCGCAGAGGCGGAGGGCATGATCTACCCGTTGTGGCTTGGCTCGCAAGGCTCGGCCCGGATTGGTGGCCTGCTTTCCTCCAATGCCGGGGGCGTCAATGTGCTCGCCTATGGCAATGCGCGGGAGCTGACCATGGGCGTCGAGGCGGTCATGGCCGATGGGCGCCTCTATCGCGGCCTCAATTCCCTCAAGAAGGACAATACGGGCTACGACCTCAAGGACCTGCTAGTGGGTGCCGAGGGCACGCTGGGCATCATCACGGCCGCCACGCTCAGGCTCTTTCCCAAGCCCGAGGACTACGAGACGGTGCTCGTCAGCATCAGCGGCCCCGAGGCGGCGCTGACCCTGTTCGAGCAGTTGCGCGAGCGCGTCGGCGCGCGGATGACGGCCTTCGAGATCGTGCCCCGGCTGGGCCTCGACATGCAGCTCCGCCACGGCATGCTCGATCGCGATCCCAGCGCCGGCCCGTCCCCCTGGTATGCGCTGATCGAGGTTGCCCGCATGCGCGGCAGCGCGCCTGGGGCGCTGATGGCCGCCGTCGAAGCCGCCTTTGCCGATGCGCTCATCGACAATGCCGTCTTTGCCGAATCCCTTGCCGACCGGGCCCGCATGTGGGCCTTCCGCGAGCAGATGAGCGAGGTGCAGTCCAGGGAAGGCGCCTCGATCAAGCATGACGTATCGGTGCCCGTCGCTGCCGTGCCGCAGCTCATCGCCGAGGGTATTGCCGCCGCCGAGCGGCTGTTCCCCGGCATCCGCCCGGTCCCCTTCGGCCATATGGGCGACGGCAACATACACTTCAATTTCAGCCAGCCCGTGGGCGCTGATGCCAGGGCCTTCATGGCGCAGGCCGACGAGGCCATGCACGCGGCCATTTACGAGATCGTCCTGCGTCTGGGGGGCTCGGTCTCGGCCGAGCATGGCATCGGCCAGCTCAAGGTCGAGCTGCTCCGCGAGGTCAAGGATCCGGTGGCGCTCGACCTGATGCGATCCATCAAGGCGGCGCTTGATCCAAGGGGCATCTTCAATCCCGGCAAGATGCTGGGCATGTAACCAACCGCACCGTCGCGCCCCCGAGCCACATGGCGGTGCCTTCTTGCGCGCGCCGGCAGGCAGGCCCATCTAGGGCGCAATGTTGCTCGACATTTCATTCCTCGACGATTCCACCCGCCCGCCCGTGCAGAAGCTCGAAGGCCTCACCGAGGCCCAGCGCGCGCCCGGCCAGCATCTGCGTGAAATTCATGATCACCTGCGCGACAACATGCTCACGCTGGGCAGGCTCATCGAGCGGGCCCGCGCCGGCGCCGCCACCCAGGCCGAAATCGCTGCCGAGACCGATGGCCTGCTCATGGTCGCCAACTACCGCCGGTTCGGCAATCTGTGCGGGCAATACTGCAATTTCGTCCATGCCCACCATTCCATCGAGGACTATGCCGTCTTTCCTTCCCTGGCCGCGCAGGGTCCCGCCTTCAAGGCGATAGCCGATCGCCTCCAGGCCGAACATGTCGTGGTCCATACCCTGCTCGAACGCCTCGTCGCGGCGCTCAATGCCCTGGCCGCCGAACCCGGTCAGTCCCGCTTTGAGGACGCCGTCACGCTCTACAACGCGCTCGAAAAAGTCCTGCTCTCGCACCTGGGCTATGAGGAAGAGGCCATGGGCGATGCGCTGGGCTATTTCGGCATCGGCGGCTGAGCCTCAGAACAGGCTCATCTGCCCGCCGCCGCCCGCTGCTTTCTTCGGCTTGGGCTGTTCCACCGTCACCGGCTCGATCAGGCCCGGATCGTCGTCGCGTGCCGAATTCACCCGCGTCGAGACTGGATGAAACCTGAGCGCGCCGTCCTCCAGCGGCAGCGCCAGCTGCGCGGCGTCGCGCGCCCGCACATTG
>CAMLOA010000395.1 GCA_946481445.1 uncultured Devosia sp.
CGCCCACGCTGCGATCCTCGAAGCGCAGGACTTCGGGGCCACCGGTGGCGTGAACGACGACGGCCTTGGTCATTTGGGCGCCCTTGGCTTGCGGGGGGCGGATTTCGGCCGGGCCTGGGCGCGTGCCGTCGGGCTCGATTTGGGGCGCGCCCGCGTCACGGCCGCCACGCCTGCCGCCGCACCCACCGATCCGGTGTCACCCGTGAAGGGCGTGACCTGCGGCTTGTGCGCCGCGCCGCCGGCCAGCCGCATCCTGCGGTTCTTGGCGAAGATGTTGACGGCTTCGACCAGCACAGAGAAAGCCATGGCCGAGTAGATGTAGCCCTTGGGGATGTGGAAGCCGAGACCATCGGCCACCAGGGTCACGCCGATCAGCAGCAGGAAGGCCAGGGCCAGCATCTTGGTGGTCGGGTGATCGGCGACGAATTTGGCAATCGGCCCCGAGGCTACGAACATGACGGCGACGGCAACCAGCACGGCAGCAATCATCACGATGACCTGGTCGGCCGGCACCATGCCCACGGCGGTGATGATCGAGTCGATCGAGAACACCATGTCGATGACCACGATCTGCACCAGAATGGCCTGAAGGCTTGCCTTGGCAGCCTCCTTGAGGCCCACTTCGTGCGGTTCCTCGATGGCGGCGTGCATTTCGTGGGTGGCCTTGTAGATCAGGAAGCCGCCACCGGCGATCAGGATGATGTCCTTCCAGGAGAAGCCGTGGTCGAACAGGGTGAAGACCGGCTCCTTGAGCTGCACGATGACGCTGATCAGCAGCAGCAGGACGATGCGGAACACCAGGGCAAGGCCGATACCCAGCTTGCGGGCGAACTCTGCCTGTTCGCGCGGCAGGCGCGACACGAGCACGGATATGAACACGATATTGTCGATACCCAGCACGATCTCCATGACCGTCAGGGTGGCAAAGGCGATCCACACATTGGGATCGGCCAGAAGTTCCAGCATCGCGCGCTCCGTGGTTCCGAGTCTTTTGACTGCGCTATCTAAGCAGAGGCTGCCTCGAGGAAAAGGGTCCCGTGGCAGAGTTTTCCGCCCGATGCGACATTGCGCAGCACAAACCGGCTGTGCAGGCTCTGGCCGGTAACGCGCAGGCAGTGGTAGCGTTGCACGCCAACCCAGCGAGTGGACCCATGGAATCCTTTACGCCTCTCACCGCCGCCATTGGCGGCACGTTGATCGGGCTTGCAACAGCAGTGCTCTGGCTCGGAAACGGCCGGATTGCTGGCATTTCCGGTATTTTCGGACAGCTGCTGCCGCCGGCTCAGACCGTCGTGTGGCGCGTCGTCTTCCTCATTAGCTTGGTTGCGGCGACATTTGTCGCGGCCCGGCTCTTCCCGCAGCTCGGGACCGGCGGCGTCGAAGCGGCTAAACTCGTGGCCGCACCGGCGGCTTGGGGTATCCCAACCCCCGTCTGGCTTGTGGCCGCAGGCTTGCTGACCGGCTTCGGCACCAAGGTGGGCAATGGCTGCACGTCGGGCCATGGCGTCTGCGGGCTCGCGCGCCTGTCCTTGCGCTCGCTGGTCGCGGTCCTGGTCTTCTTCGGTGTGGCGATCCTCACCGTTACCGTGACGGGAATCGTCTGATGGCCGTGCTCCGCCTCCCCTATCTCGCCACTGCGGCCGTCAGCGGCGCGCTGTTCGGCGCAGGCCTCTACGTCTCCCAGATGGTCGATCCGCTCAAGGTGCTGCGCTTCCTTGATTTCACGGCCATCCCGTCCGGCGGCTGGGACCCCAGTCTGGCATTCGTCATCGTGCCCGCCATTGTGGTCATGTTCATCGCGGTCCGCATCGGCAGGCGCCGCCAGGCACCACTGTTCGACACCCAGTTCCATGAACCCGAATACAAGCGGGTCGATGGCCGCCTTGTCGGCGGAGCCGCGCTGTTCGGCGTGGGTTGGGGCATGTCGGGAATTTGTCCGGGGCCGGCCATTTCGCTGCTCGCCTTCATGCCGGACGGTCTCTGGCTTTTCCTCGCTGCGCTCTTCGTCGGCTCATATGCCGGCAGCCTGATCGTCCCCAGCGGTCACGCTCGGCGCCTGGCCGACGCCAGATGAGCACGCCCGATGCAGATGTGGTGGTGGTCGGCGGCGGTCTCGCCGGCATGGCTGCCGCCATTGCCACGGCCCGCGCCGGGTTCGACACGCTACATCTCGCGCCCCCGGCCCCGCCCGACCGGCGCACATCCGCCCTGATGGGGCCCAGTGTGGACTACCTGCAGAGCGCGGGCCTCATCGACGATCCCGCCGCCATCGGCCACCCGCTGAGCCAGATCCGGATCATCGACGCCACCGGCCGCCTGATCCGGGCGCCCGAAACGCTGTTCGACGCGGCCGAAGCTGGCCTCCCGGCCTTTGGATGGAACTTCGCCAATACCAGGCTGCTTGAGCGCTTCCAGGCAGCGGCCGCCACGCTGGCCAATCTGCGAACCAGATCCGTCGGTGTCGCGGCTCTGGTGGCGAGCGGCGACGGCTCTACCCTGACCCTGGACGATGGCTCGGTCCTCACCGCGCCCCTGATCGTCGGCGCCGACGGCAAGAAGTCCCTGGTGCGCTCGGCTGCCGGCATCACCGCCCGGGAGCACGCCTTTGCCCAGGCCGCATTGGTCTGCGATCTCGACCTTGGCCGCCCGATCGGCAATGCGTCCATTGAGTTTCACTATCCCATGGGGCCGTTCACCCTTGTGCCAGCCGGTGGTTCTCGCGCCAACCTGGTGTGGATCGACGATGCGGCCATGCTGCGCGCCCTGCTCGCCGCCGGGCCGGAATCGCTGCTTGCCCGGCTGCATGAGCAGTCCCAGCATTTGTTCGGGACGATTGCGCTGGCCAGCCCCGCAGTGGTCTTCCCGCTGAGCACCTTGACGGTGGACCGCGCCGCAAGCGACGGCATCGTCCTGGTGGGCGAATCCGCCCATGCCTTCCCGCCGATCGGGGCACAGGGCCTCAATCTGGGGTTGCGCGACGTGGCGGACCTGGCGGCCACGCTGGCCGAGGCGGATCGGAGCACGGCCGGCTGGGCCGTCGAAGCCAGCCGCCGCTATGCGGCGCGGCGGGCCGCCGATCTGGCGCGCACTGGCGGCATGGTCGATACGTTGTTCCGCTCGCTGCTCGCTGGCTTCCTGCCGGCCCAGGCG
>CAMLOA010000396.1 GCA_946481445.1 uncultured Devosia sp.
TACCCGCTCTGGTTGAGGGTCGACACGTTGACCGTGCCGTTGACGTCGGCGAACTGCGAGATGCCGTTCGTCTCGTGCTTGAGCTCCACGTCGCCGATGACCACGCCATTGACGGTCAGCCCGGTAATGGTCGTCGCAGAAACCCCGGGCGCAACCAGCGATCCGTCCGCTCCGAAGGTGTAGGTCTGACCGACATTGGTCCACATCGGAGCCCCGCCCGTGGCGGCGCTGTCGGACATGTAGAACAGGTTCCAGGTATCCTGGCCGCCCGAGGCAGCACTATCCACCTTGGCCCAGCGCATCTGCACGTTGGCAGGAGCGCCGTTCTCGGCATAGACAGTGATGGCGCCGCCGGCGACCGAGTTCGACTTGAACAGCGTGTCGTCGCTCGCCGCAATCGTGGTGACTGCCGGACGGGTCGGGGCGCTCGACGTGCTTGGATTGGTGAGACCCAGCGCAGCCAGCTGGGCCGGCGTGCCGCCCGTGACCGAGAAGCTGGCGTGATAGTCCGTGCCCAGGTTGATGCGCAGGTTGCCCGCATTGATATCAACCACCGCATCCGCGGCCGCCGGGCCACCTGCGGAGCGCAGGGCGGCCTGCATGTCTGCGAGCACACTGGTCACCGTGGCAGGAGCGGCAGTGATGTCGATGCCCTGGTTGCCGGTGGCGGGCGTGCCGCCATTGGTGAACTCGAAGGTGATGTCCGTGCCGTTGACGTCCAGCGTCACCGTGTCGCCCACGGTGAAAACGGTGTTCGCCGCATTGCCGCCGGTCAGCGCACCACCGGTCATGGATGCCGAGGTAGAGGCGCCGGCATAGCCCACATAGTCCGCCGACTCCAGCAGTTCACTGTTGTAGACGGTGGCGTTGTAAGCCGTCGTCTTGGGCAATTGCGGCAGGTTGGCCTGGTAGTTGATGCGGGTGGTTTCCTGCGCCGGCAGGAAGGAGTTCGAGAGCCGGATGACCTCCGGGACCGAGCCCGAGATGTTGCCCGTGGACGTGTCGATGGGCAGACCCTTGAGGTAGTACCCCGCACCGTTGACGAGCAGGCCGTCCTTGTCGATTTCGAAATCGCCGCGGCGCGTATAGAAATTGGTGCCGGCAAACACCGAATTGCCGTCGGCCTGGCCGATCTTGGGTTCGACGATGAAGAAGCCGTTCGAATTGAGGGCGATAAAGGTCTCGTTGGAGACAGTCTTGATGTCGCCTTGAATGTCATTGGTACCGCGCGATTGAGCCAGCACGGCACCCGGCACCTGGCGCTTGAGGGGTGCATCCGGGATCAGGTCGAGGAAATCGGTTTCCAGCCGCTTGTAGCCGGTGGTCTGCGAGTTCGCGATATTGCCCGAGATGTTTTCGAGCGCGTGGGCCTGGGCCCGAAGGCCGGTCACCGCACTGGAAAGAGCGCCATAAATGCCCATGAGAAACTCCGTAATCCCCGTATGCGTCTTCGGACGCGTTCGAGGTAAGCGATGCAAGGGCGATGCCAACTCACTGAGCCATTGATTTTCCTCAGAAAATTGCTCGTGGACGGTCCAGAGGCGGCCGCACCCCGGCAATTGAGTCCGCCCATCCGGCAGAAATTGCCGCCCGCTTGTGGTGGCTGGCAGCTTGCATTAATGGGAAGCCCAGACTTCCGGGGCGTTCCATGCTGTTTTCAAGTGTCGATGAGTTCGTGAAGGCACCGCGCCGCGCCGTGACCGTGTTCGGCATGGCCGGCGTTGGCAAGACGCGCCTGTCCGCCATGCTGCGCGCCAGCAACTGGTTCCATTACTCGGCCGACTACCGCATCGGTACGCGTTACATGGGTGAGTTCATCGTCGACAACTTCAAGCGCGAAGCCATGAAGAACCCCTTCCTGGCAGAACTGCTGCGCTCGGACTCGATCTACATCTCGTCCAACATCACCTTTGCAAATCTCGACCCCCTCTCGACCTATCTCGGCACCCCGGGCAACCCCGATGAGGGCGGATTGCCTCTGGCCGAGTATCAGCGACGGCAGGAGCAGCACCGTATTGCCGAGATCGAGGCGCTCAAGGATGTGCCCTACTTCATCGAGCGCGCCGAGACGCTCTACGGCTACTCGAACTTCATTGCCGACACCGGGGGCTCGCTGATCGAGGTCATCGACCACAACGATCCCGAAGACCCGGTGGTCAAGACGCTCGCGGCGTCGACCGCCCTGCTCTACATCCGAGGTACGGCCAGGGACGCGGCCGAACTGGTCAAGCGCTTCAAGCAGTCACCCAAGCCCATGTACTATCGGCCGGCCTTTCTCCTTGAGAAGTGGGCCGAGTACAAGCGGATCAACGGCATTGTTGAGGACAACGAGGTCGACCCGGCAGGCTTCGGGGCCTGGGGATTCGAGGCCCTGCTGCACGACCGCCTACCCCGCTACCAGGCGCTGGCCGACAATTTCGGCTATGTTGTGGAGGCATCGGACCTGGCCACGGTGCGCGACGGCGACGAGTTCATCGACCTGGTGGCGGCCGCGATCGAAAAGCGAATGCGATAGCGCGCCTCCGGATGGAGACGCGCACCGCTTGAATCGCCTTTTGACCATAGCCATCTAAGAGGCTGATATGCCTATACGAATTCCAGACAACCTGCCTGCCCGCAAGACCCTCGAGGACGAGGGCGTCTATGTGATGGATTCCACGCGCGCTGCACGCCAGGATATCCGCCCGCTCGAAATCGGCCTGCTCAACCTCATGCCGAACAAGGAGCGCACCGAGACCCAGTTCACCCGCCTCATCGGCGCTACGCCGCTACAGGTGGACCTGACACTGGTTCGCGTCACGGAGCACCAGTCCAAGAACACCTCGGAAGACTATCTCAAGACCTTCTACCGCACCTGGGATGAGGTGCGCGCCAAGAAGTTCGATGGCTTCATCGTCACCGGCGCCCCCATTGCGCACATTCCGTTCGAGGAAGTGCGCTATTGGCCCGAGATGCTCGAAATCATGGATTGGACACAAACCAACGTGCACCACACCATGTTCATTTGCTGGGGCGCCCAGGCGGCACTTCACCACTTCCATGGCGCCCGCCGCTACCGCACGGCCAAGAAGGCCTTTGGCGTTTACCGCCACCAAGTCAAGAACCTGCGCTCGCCCTTCCTGCGCGGCTTTTCCGATAGTCCGATGATCC
>CAMLOA010000397.1 GCA_946481445.1 uncultured Devosia sp.
ACATCCACTTCGAGACGGCCATGCCGCCCGGCGGGGAGAGGCCCTGAACCCGGACGGCCAGGTTGACGCCACTACCGAACAGGTCGTCTCCATGCACCAGCACGTCGGCCATCACGATGCCGGCGCGCACCTGCAGAATCTCGCCGCCCGGCGCCTTGACCTGCCGGGCATGCATTTCCTTCTGGATATGGGCGACCCACTCGACGGCGGCGATCACGCTGTTGAACTCGGCCAGCAGGCCATCGCCCATGGTCTTGAACACCGCCCCGCCGCGTTCGCCGATGCGATGCACGAAATGGGCATAGACGCGACGGACCAGGCGGACGGTCTGCCGCTCATTGTGCTGGACAAGCCGGGAGAAGCCGACCACGTCGATCGACACGATGGGAACTAGACGACGTTCAGTCTTGGACATTTGACGCAATGGGCCCGGCAACAGGTTGCTAATATCACTTTCATGCGGGGCCGACGAGATGATCCCGTTGCAGGATCGAGCATTTTCGCGCTCTATGCCGCTGGCAAGTAGTTGAACGGCGCGGGCGGCTGCATGGGGTCCTATATCCTGGTGATCGATCAGGGCACGACGTCCAGTCGCGCCATCGTGTTCGACGCCGACCAGAATATTGTCGGCATGGGCCGCATGGACTTTACCCAGCATTTCCCCGCGCCCCACTGGGTGGAGCATGTGCCCGACGAAATCTGGGCTACATGTCTGTGGGCGTGCAAGACGGCACTGCGCAAGGCCGGGATCAGCACCTATGACCTGGCCGGGATTGCCATCACCAACCAGCGCGAGACCACCATCGTGTGGGACCGCCTGACCGGCAAGGCCATCTACAATGCCATTGTCTGGCAGGATCAGCGCACGGCAGGGCTCTGCGCGCGCATGCGCCGGGCCGGGCACGAATCGCTGGTCCGGCGGCGCACCGGCCTTTTGCTCGACCCTTATTTCTCCGCCACCAAGCTGGGCTGGATCCTGGACAAGGTGAAAGGCGCGCGGCGGCGGGCAAGCCGCGGCGAACTAGCCTTCGGCACGGTGGACAGCTGGCTGATCTGGAAGCTCACGGGCGGGCGGGTGCACGCGACCGACGCCACCAATGCCAGCCGCACCTCGCTCTACAACCTGGCGAAAGGGGAGTGGGACACCGACCTTCTCGAACTGTTCAACATCCCGCCGCAGGTCCTGCCCGCCATCCGGGACAGCGCCGATGATTTCGGGCATACGGACCCCGACGTTCTGGGCACCGAAGTGCCCATTCTCGGCGTGGTCGGCGACCAGCAGGCGGCGCTGATCGGGCAGGCCTGCTTTTCACCGGGCATGGTCAAATCGACCTATGGGACGAGCTGCTTCGCCCTGCTCAATACCGGGAGCACGCCCGTCCGATCGCGCAACAACATGCTGACCACGCTGGCCTACAGGCTCGACGGCAAGCCGACCTATGCGCTGGAGGGGGCGATCTTCTCGGTGGGCAGCGCGCTGCAATGGCTGCGCGACGATGTCGGCATCATCGCCGACTGGGCCGAGGCCAATGCGCTGGCCCGCACAGCCGACCCGAAGCAGGCGGTCTACCTTGTGCCCGCATTCTATGGCCTGGGAACCCCATGGTGGGACAATGCCGCGCGGGGCGCCTATTTCGGCCTCACCCGCGAGACGCGCCGGCCCGAACTGGTGCGGGCGGCGCTCGAGGCGGTGGGCTACCAGTCATACGATCTCATCGAGGCCATGCGGCGTGACCTGCGCAAGGACCACCCCATCGTGCTGCGCGCCGATGGCGGGATGGTGGCTTCCGAATGGACGATGCAATTTCTGGCCGACATCTTGGATGAGCCGGTGGATTGTTCGCGCGTCGAAGAGGTTACAGCGCTTGGAGCGGCGTGGCTGGCGGGCTGGAAGGCCGGGGTCTGGCCCGATGCCGAAGGCTTTGCAGCGGGCCGGGGGCGGCAGCGTGCCTTTCATCCCGGCATGGCCGAGGCAGAACGGAGGCGCCGGCTCAAGGGCTGGCGGCAGGCGCTCAAGCGCACACTGACCGGCGCCACGCGCTAAGTCAGGTCGCGCTGGAAGAAATCCGAGCCAGGGTCGTTGAGCACCAGGTCCCGTAGGCGACCGCCCAGGTGCGCGCGGAGAGCGAGGAACGCTGGATGGGCATGCACGTCATAGCCCCATCGCGGACGGGGCAGGGGGACAGGCACATCCTCCACGATCCGGCCCGGCCTCGGAGCCATCAGCACGACCCGGTCAGCCAGAAGCAGAGCCTCGTCGACGCTGTGGGTGACGAAGACGACGCTGGGGCTGCGGCGCGCCCATATCTGCATCAGCTCGGCCTGCATCAGTTCGCGGCTCTGAGCGTCGAGGCTGGCAAAAGGTTCGTCCATCAGCAGCAGATCGGGATCACTGACCAGGGCGCGGGCCAGCGCCACCCGCTGTTTCATGCCCCCCGACAGGGCGCCGGGAAAGGCATTGGCGAACTGCTGCAGCCCGACCAGGTCGAGGATCGATCGGGTTCGACCCTGACGCTCGCTGGCGGAGAGCCCCGTGCTTGTCAGTGCGAAGGCGATGTTGTCGTGCACGCTGGCCCAGGGAATGAGCCTGAAGGACTGGAAGACGAAGCCGATGCCGGGACCCGGCCTGGGTGGCCGGCCGTCGAGAGTAATGGTGCCCGCGGTCGGCTGCAGCAGCCCGTCGATCAGCCGGAGGAGGGTGGTCTTGCCGCAGCCGGAGGGGCCCAGGACAGCCACGAACTCCCCCGGCAGCACCCTCAGCGATATGGCTTCAAGCGCGCGGGTCGTTGTCCCTTCGCGGCCGGGAAAGGCATGGGAGACGGCGTCGAGAACGAGCGCGCTCGCCTGGTTCACGGCACGTCCATTGCCGGGTCGGTCCCCAGGTCTGCGAGGACTTCCTCCAGCAGCGAAAGGTCTGTCCAATCTGCCAGTTCGGGCATGTCGAGCCCGGCAAAGTCTTCGGTCTGGGCCAGCCACCGGGCTGAAAAAACGAGCTCATCGGCATTCATGCCGCCATTGACGCTCCAGCTGCGCGCAAAGCTGGTCTCCAGGGTTGCGAGATCAACGGGCGACAGGCCCGGCCGGAACGGGGCGATGGCGGTGGCCCATGCCCCCGGCGTCGTGGCGAAATCGCGCGAGATGCGAAC
>CAMLOA010000398.1 GCA_946481445.1 uncultured Devosia sp.
GGGCTTCCTTGCCGATGACGACGGCCAGTTCGACTTCCCAATCGGGCTTGATGGCATTCTTGGGGATGATCACATCGTCATTGGGGCCGATGATGGCGCTGGTGGCCTTCATGAAGATGATCGGCTCGTCCGGAATCTTGGCGCCCGTCTCGGCGGCATGGTCGGCATAGTTGAGGCCGATGCAGATGAACTTGCCCACATTGGCGACGCAGGGGCCGATGCGCTGGGCGGCATCGAGCACCGGCAGCGCCCCGATATCGGCAGCCGCGATCCGGGCCAGTCCTTCCGGCAGCAGCGTCGCCCCGCCAATGTCGTCCACGATGGCGGACAGGTCGCGGATCGAGCCGTCCTCCGCCAGGATTGCAGGCTTCTCGGCGCCCCTGGCACCCACGCGCAACAGCTTCATCCATCAACTCCCATTGTCGTTCGACCTGTCTCCTAGCCACTAACATGTTAGCTGTCGAGGGCGACCAAGGTCCTATTCGTTCGTGAACCGGTCAGGACGGCCGGATAATGCCCTTCTTGAGGATGATGTTGCCATAGAGCCGCCGCTCGCCGGTCTGGATGATGGCATAGCCCTGCTTGACCCGATCGTAGAAGGCAAAGCGTTCCAGCGACGCCAGCGCCATGGCCGGCTCGTGCTGCTTGAGGATGGTTTCGAACGCATCCATGACCGGCTCGCGCCGACCGGCATTGCCCACCACCTGCATGCAGATGGCGGCCGCATCCACGAAATCGTCCAGCGGCATCAGCGTCAGCACCGCATCGAGCGCATCGGTGGCGCTGACGCCATCCAGGCGCACCAGGTCCGGACCCGCCGAATCGGCCGGGTAGTTGGCGTCGACAATGGCGATCTCGTCGCCATGACCCATGGCCCGCAGGATGGCCAGCAGGTCGGGCCCCAGGATGCGCGGAATATTCTTGAGCATGCACCGGCCTCCTCAGCCGAAGGGAAAACTGTCCTTGTCCGCGCCCAGCGCCGCACCATCGGCAAAGAGCGTGGGATGTTCGCGGGCAAAGGCGAACAGCTCCACCATCACCGCATCGATATGGGCGCGGATGGCGCGGGTCGCCTGGTCCTGATCCGCATTGAGGATGCCGTCGAAGATCGCCTGGTGCTCGGCAATGGTCAGGGCCAGGCGGCGTGGCGTGATGATCAGCCGGCGGGCCCGGTCGAGATTGGCACGCGCCGAATCGATGATCGACTTGATCTTGGAGAACTGCATGGCGCGGAAGATGATGTCGTGGAACTCGATATCCACCTGGTGGAACGCTTCCGAATCGTCGCGGTCCGCGGCCTTGCGCTGCTCGGCCATATTGGCGTGCAGCGCCTCGACCAGATCGGCATCGAGCCGGCCGATGAACACGCGCAGCGCCTCGCTTTCGAGCCCCTTGCGGATCAGCATGTATTCGCGCACGTCGGCGATGCGGACGAGCGACACCGTCGAGCCGCGCTGCGGCGCAATATCCACCAGCCCCTCGGTCGCCAGCCGCGCCAGCGCCTCGCTGACCGGAAAGCGCGAAACGCCCAGTTCCGCGCAGATGGCCGTCTTATCGATGACGCTACCCGGCGGCAGCGCCAGCGTGACAATGGCCTGCCGCAGAATGGCCGTGACATCGGACGTGACATTGCCACGCGCCAGGGTGGGCGGCCTCACCAGAAAAGAATAGGGACTCGTTTCCGTTCTCATGCTAACATGTTAGTTAGAGCCGTGGTGCTTTACAACGCCCATCGCTGCTGATTGCGGGCGCAATCTGGCGGCAAATGGCCCCGGCGTAAAGCACAGTTGAGACCGACCCCCTGAAAGCTTGTCCATGTCCGAAACGATGACCCGACCCGAGGCCAGAACCCTGGTGCTCAACCCTGCTGACAATATTGCGGTGGCGCTGGCCAACCTGGAGGTCGGCATGGCGACCCCGCAGGGGGTGTCGATCGTGCGGCGCGTGCCCAAGGGCCACAAATTCGCCACCCGGCCCATCGGCGCCGGCGAGGCCGTGGTCAAGTTCGGCCAGATCATCGGCTTTGCCAGGGAGGCCATCGTCCCCGGCGACTGGGTGCACGAGCACAATTGCGGCATGGGCGGCCCGGACGGCACGCTCCGGCACGACTATGCCTTTGCCGAGGGCGCCATCGCGCCGCAGATGATCCCCCTCGCCCAGCGCGCCACCTTCGAGGGGTACCGCCGCGCCAATGGCAAGGTAGGGACCCGCAACTATATCGGCATCCTGACCTCGGTGAACTGCTCGGCCACCGTCGCCAAGTTCATCGCCGAGGGCATCAACCGCTCGGGCATCCTGGATGATTATCCGGAGGTCGATGGCGTGGTGCCCTTCGTCCACGGTACCGGCTGCGGCATGGAAAGCCGCGGCGAGGGCTTCGACATCCTCAAGCGCACGCAATGGGGCTACACGTCCAACCCCAATCTGGGCGCCGCCATGCTGGTCGGCCTGGGCTGCGAAGTGTTCCAGATCGGCCGGATGAAGGAGATGTATGGCATCGAGGACGGCGAGACCTTCCAGACGATGACCATCCAGGAACAGGGCGGGACCAGGAAGATCATCGAGTGGGGCATCGAGCGCATCAAGGAAATGCTGCCCATCGCCGCCCGCGCCCGGCGCGAAACCGTCGATGCCTCGCACCTGACCCTGGCCCTGCAATGCGGCGGCTCGGACGGCTATTCGGGCATCACCGCCAACCCGGCCTTGGGCTATGCCGCCGACATCCTGGTGCGCAATGGCGGCACCGCCATCCTCAGCGAAACGCCCGAAATCTACGGTGCCGAACACCTGCTGACCCGGCGCGCCGTCAGCCGGGAAGTCGGCGAAAAGCTCATCGCGCGTATCCACTGGTGGGAGGACTATACCCGCCGCAACCATGGCGAGATGAACAACAATCCCTCGCCGGGCAACAAGCTGGGCGGCCTCACCACCATTCTCGAAAAGTCGCTGGGCGCCGCCGCCAAGGGCGGCACCAGCCCGCTCACGGCCGTCTACGAATATGCCGAACCGGTGACCGAAAAGGGCTTCGTCTTCATGGACACGCCGGGCTACGACCCGGTGTCGGCGACCGGGCAGGTGGCGGGCGGCGCCAACCTCCTCGCCTTCACCACCGGGCGCGGTTCGGCCTA
>CAMLOA010000399.1 GCA_946481445.1 uncultured Devosia sp.
GCGATTGTCCGGCAGGATCGGTCCCAGGGCAACGATGGCTGGTGGCGTACTGGCCGGCGGTACCGGGCTCGCTCTGATGGCCTTGATGGTCTCGGTCGACGGGGGCTATCTGTCGGTCCTGCCTGGCATGGTGGCGATGGGTATCGGCATGGGGCTGGCCATGGCCCCGTCGACGGAAGCCATCACCTCCTCCCTCCCGCATGCAAGGCAGGGTGTGGCATCCGCCCTCAACGACCTGACGCGCGAGCTGGGCACCTCGCTCGGTGTCGCCTTGCTCGGCGCGGTCTTTGCGGCCGGCTACGGCAATGCGATCGCACCGCTTCTGTCCGGCTTCCCGGAAGAGGCCGCCGCCGCCGCGGGCCAGAATATCGCCAATGCCCTGGTCATGGCGGATCAGGGGTTGCCCGACGCCGGGGCCCTTTACAGGGCGGCGCAGGAGGCATTCGTGCAGGGCTGGCAGCAGGCCATGTGGGCCGGCGTGGCAGTCATGGCGGTCCTGTTCCTGTTCATTATCCTGCTCGGCCCCACCCGCCCGGCCGGCGCGGCGGAAAGGGGTTCGTGATGTCGCAAGGGCACGGTCATTTTGGCCATCCACACGCGGCCGCATCCTATGCGGTCAACGCCCGCAACAACGTCCCCGGACTGGACGACCTGCACCGAATGGTGATGTTGCTCTTGGCCGAACAGGCGCCGGAAGCGGCCCACATCCTGGTGGTTGGCGCCGGGGGTGGCCTGGAAACGAAGGCAATGGCGCAGGCTCGGGTCGGCTGGCGGTTTACCGGTGTCGATCCATCCCCCGCCATGCTTGACGCGGCCCGGCATGCCGTCGCGCCATTCGCCGGACGCGTGCAGCTGCTGCAGGGGACCGTCGACCAGGCGCCGCCTGGTCCGTTTGACGGCGCCACCTGCCTGCTGGTGATGCACCACCTTGCGCGTGACGAACGCCTGCACACATTGCAGGCAATCCGCACGCGCCTGCAGCCCGGCGCGCCGCTCGTCATGGTGGAGCATTCTGCGCCTGGACCATCTCCCGCCACATGGCTGGCACGGTCTGCCGCCTTTGGCGATCGCTCCGGCCTGGGCTGGCCGAAGGCAGGGGCCGCTGCCAGCAGGATGCTCGACCACCTTGCGCTGCTGCCGCCGGAGGAGGAGCAATCCTTGCTCCGCCAGGCCGGCTTCGCGGATGTGGAGATGTTCTACGCCGCCTTTTCTTTCCGCGGCTGGGTGGCGACCGCCCCAACGTGACGCGTTGGCACTGACGCAAGGGGGCGGGTCGGTCGGCCCCCCACCTCACGCCGCCGTAAACAGGTCCGGCAGATCCGCAATGCTCTCCAGCACGATATCGGCCAGCCCCGACAGCTCCGCGCGCGTGCTGTTGCCCGAGAGTACGCCTATGGCCAGACCCGCACCGGCGGCATGGGCCATTTCGAGGTCGTGGGTATTGTCGCCCACCATGGCGATGGTGGCGGGGGCAAGGCCGGTGGTGGCCGCGAAGTGGTGCACCTGGTCGGGCCATGGCTTGGGCCGGGGCACCGAATCATAGCCGATAATGCCGGCAAAGAACGGGGTGAGCCCGAGAGCGGCGGCGGTGGCGCGGGCACCCGCCTCCGAATCATTGGTGGCAATGCCCAGCAGCAGGCCCCGGCTCCTCAGCGACTGCAGCGTTTCATGCAGGCCGGCGACGCCGGCGGCCTGCAGGGGGCCCTGCTCGACCGCCACTCCGTCATAGGCGGCGATGCGGTCGCGGCGCTCGGGCGCGGGCAGGCCGGGATGCCAGAGGTCGACGAGGTCGGCTATGGTCCCGGCGGCCACGACCGAGCCGCCGACGAAGCGCTGCAGGTCCCAGTCATAGCCTCCCTGCCCCATCAGGGTCCGGCTGGCGGCCTCATCGTCCCCGGCGACGCTTCGGGCCAGGGCCATGATGATGGAAAACCAGGTGCGGTTGAAATCGATCAGCGTGCCATCCTTGTCGAAGAGGATGCCGCGAATGTCGGAAAGGGATGTCGGCATGGACGTCTCGCTGGGCTGGCCCGACGCTAGGCGGCGGCGCGCGGGCTGGCAAGCGGCTCGGCGACCCGGCAGGTGTTGGCTGCGCCGCCGGAATGGCTTAGTGGTGAAGGAACCGGGGGAGCCAGACCATCATGCCCACAACGACCTTTCTCGTCGCCTTCGCGACGCTGTTCGCCACGGTGGGCGTGGCCGACATCGCCTTCATCTTCGCCGCGCTCACCAAGCATAACACCGCCCGGCAGCGCTTTGTCTTTGCCACGCGCGGGGTGATCATTGCCGGGGTGATCCTTCTGGCCTTCGCCGTGCTCGGCAACCCGATCCTGGAAGTGTTCGGCATCACCATCCCGGCTCTGCGCACGGCGGGCGGGCTGCTGCTGTTCCTGATCGCCATCGACATGGTGTTTGCCCGCCATTCGGGCGGCACCGGCACCACCGACCAGGAAGAGGTGGAGGCACGCCAGCGCGAGGATATCGCCGTTTTCCCCCTGGCCATGCCGCTCCTGGCCGGACCCGGTGCCATCAGCGCGGTCATCCTGCTCACCACCGGCGCCCGCAACGAGCTCGAATTCTGGACCGTGCTGGTGGCCATCGTCGTCATCCTGTTCCTGGCCTGGCTCACCCTGCTGGTGGCCATCCCTATCCAGCGCCTGCTGGGCGTGACCGGGCTGGCCGTGGTCTCGCGCATCGTGGGCATATTGCTCTCGGCGCTGGCGGTGCAGTTTGTGTTCGACGGGGTGAAGTCGAGCGGCCTGCTGGGCGGCGCCGCATAGCGCAAATTCGTCTAAAATTGCGTTGTTAATCAAGTCTTAACGCTGTCATTGACCCTTGCGGCCAGTCGCTGTCATGTGGGCTTCAACCCTCACGGCGGAGGCGAGTGAAATGCGCGTTGCGGCGTTCCTGACCCTGATGATCCTGGCCATGATCGCGGCCAGTGCCGGCGTGTCCACCGCGGCACGCTCGGAAATGCTGCTGCCGATCGAAAACGGCCTGTCCTGAAATGACGAAGCGGCCGGCTGCTGCCGACCGCCTGCACCTGTCCATAGCCATAAAGCCTATTTCTTGCCGGTATTGCCGGCGCTGCCCGAGCCCAGGCCGGTAATCGGCTTGGC
>CAMLOA010000400.1 GCA_946481445.1 uncultured Devosia sp.
CGCTGTCATAGACGTTCATCTGGCACCCATAGGTCTTGATGAACAGCTTCTTGGTGTTGGTGCGGATCTCGGTCATGCCGGTTCCTTACCAGAGCGCAGCGCAAGACTCAAAGCGCTGCAACCGGGCAGGGCCCGCCCGAGTTGTGTCGGAAACGATGGAGAACTTCCATGAGCAAGCCCGACAAAGCCAAATCGGAGAATGCCGCCGCCATGAAGGGCGGCAAGAAGCCCGGCCCCAAGGACTCTCCGGTCCAGGTGCGCAATGCCGGCGAGGACGCCATCGCCGACAAGCCGGGCCAATGGGACGACCAGGACGAGGCCGTGGACGAGAGCTTTCCCGCCAGCGATTCCAGCGCCAAGTACTGAGCCTGGCAGTCGCCCGCCCAGTGTGGGGGCGATTGCGGAAATCTGACGCTTTCGCCACGGGTGTGGTCCCAGTATGGTCCGGACGCGGCCGCAGCGAGTAACGGGTGAATCGGTCGTGGAAAGTGCGGGATGACCGGTCAGACCCCACACGAGCAGGAAACAGGCAGTCAGGAACCGGCGGAACGCCGCTCCTGGATGCGCTCACGCCCGATCCTGGTCTATCTCTTCCTTTTGGCGGTGGTGGTGGCTGTCCCTGCCCTGATTGCCACGACACTGCTGCTGCAGCGCATCAACCAGGCGCAGCAGACGGTTGTTCGCAACCTCACCGATGCCACGGTCCAGGCCATCGGTCAGTCGGTCGATCGCGAATTGTCCGGCATGGTCACGACGCTGCGCGTGCTGTCGACCAGCACTTCGCTTCTTGATCGCGACCTGCCCGAATTCCACGCGCGCAGTGTCGATGCCCTGGCGGGGTCCGGCGCCTATCTGATCGCGATGGACGCCGACTTCCGGCAATTGCTGAACACGCGCGTTCCCTATGAGGGGCCTCTCGGCATCACCACGGACCGCCGCTCGGCGGACCTGGCGATGGAACGCAGGATCGCTACCGTCTCCGACTTGTTCTTCGGCCAGGTCGCCCAGCAATGGGTTTTCAGCGTCATGCTGCCGCTGGAAGGCAGAACGGACGTCAGCCTGCTGGCTTTGACGCAGAACGCTGTCAACCTGTCGCTGGCGCTGCAATCGCGCGAACTGCCGACGGGCTGGCATGCGGCGCTGGTGGATGGCTCGAACCTGGTCATTGCCGCCACGCAGGAGGCGGGCCTCGAAACCGGATCGGTTCTGCCCATGCGGCAGACCCTGTCGGACATGCCGCAGGAATGGCGGCGCGAGCGGTTCGATGGAGATTCTGTGGTCACTTCGGAGTGGCGGTCGGGCCTTTCGGGCTGGCGGGTCATCGCCTGGGCGAGTGAAACGGTGGTCGATCGGCCGCTCTGGGACACGCTGATGTGGCTGGTTGCTTGGGGTGCGCTGCTGCTGGCCGCGTCCGCGGGCCTGGCCCTCTGGATCGCGCGCCAGATCGGCGCCTCCGTGCGCGGCCTGCGCCGCGACGCGCAGCGGCTCGGCCGGGGCGAAAGGGTCGCGGCGAAGGCTTATCCGGTTGCCGAAATTGCCGAAGTCTCGCGGGCCCTCGAGGATGCCTCCATCAAACGCCAGGCTGCCGAGCAGGAGGTCAATTTCCTCATGCGCGAGGTCGCCCACCGCTCCAAGAACCAGATGACGGTCATCGCGGCCATGGCCAAGCAGACTGCCCGTGGGGTCGATGACCTGCCAGCCTATGTGCAGGCCTTCGAGAAGCGCATCCTGGGCCTGGCCCGGTCGACCGACTTGCTCCTGGCCCATGGCAGTGCCGGCGTTGCCCTCAGGGACCTCATCGACAGCCACATCGCGCCATTCCTGCCCCCTGATGCCAGCCGCGTCCGCATCACCGGCCCCCATGTCCGGCTCAACATGCAGGCCGCCCAGATCCTGGGCATGGCCGCGCACGAACTGGCGACCAATGCGGTCAAGTATGGTGCATTCCTGGGCGAGGCGGGACGCCTGAACGTGAGTTGGGTGGTCACGGCCGACAGACTCGATTTCGTCTGGCGCGAAACCGTTGCCGGACCCATGCCCGCCGGCGAGCGCGTCGGTTTCGGCACGACCGTGCTCAAGTCCATGGTCGGGCGGTCGCTCGGGGCGGAAGTCGAGCGCACCTGCCACCCTGACGGCATCGAGTGGCACTTCGCCATTCCGCTTTCGGCCATCGCGCCGGACCGGGCCGATGTGCCCGGCGAGGAGGCCCTGGACGAATAATTCTGGCTTTGCGCGCGGTTCTGAACTATAGGGACGCCACCTTTGCGGCCCTCCAGGGCGGCAAGGCCCATGGCCCTGCCTGGACGACATCCCGGCCGGGGCGACCAAATCCTCATCTTGAAAGGATGTTACCGATGTCGATTACGCCCGAGCGCAAGAGCGAACTCATCAAGGAATACGCGACCAAGCCGAACGATACCGGTTCGCCGGAAGTGCAGGTCGCCATTCTCTCCGAGCGCATTGCCAACCTCACCGAACACTTCAAGGGCCACGCCAAGGACAACCATTCCCGCCGCGGCCTGCTGAAGCTTGTTTCGCTCCGTCGCCGTCTGCTTGACTATGTCAAGAATACCGACGAAGCCCGCTACAAGACCCTGATCGAAAAGCTGGGTCTGCGCCGCTAACGCGCGCATTGCCTTGCGGGTGCGGCAGGCTCGCCTGTCGCACCCGTCCTTGCCGTCCTCCGGGCCGGCATGCGTAGACCGGCCCGCGCCGGAGCATGGCAGGATTATTGGCGTCTCGCGCCGTCGAGCCGCTTGTTGTCTTGCCCATGTTTCGTCGCTGCCAAAACGGAAACCGTGCCTGATTTTGAGCGGGTGCTGCACATGGGGTGCGGCTGCCGTGCGGGCACACCGGACGAGTTCGCGGGCTTCATCTACGCTCCCGCGTTCCCGCTCGATCCGGCAGAATGGAAAGACGAACTCCATGACCACCATCAATTTCGATCACCACAAGGTCGAGCTGAACTGGGGCGGCCAGCCGCTCACGCTCGAGACCGGCAAGATCGCCCGTCAGGCTGATGGCGCCGTGCTCGCCACCCTGGGCGAGACCGTCGTGCTCGCCACCGTCGTCAGCGCCAAGTCGCCCAAGCCGGGCCAGGACTTCTTCCCGCTGA
>CAMLOA010000401.1 GCA_946481445.1 uncultured Devosia sp.
CGGGGCGCCAGCGCATGCCGACCTTGGGAGCTTCCTCGATGGAAGCGGCCTCGATATCGGTGACGTCGTGCACCTTGTCGGCCAGGATGCCGGCAATGGTGGGTTCGCCGTCCATGTCCACTTCCATGACGACGATGCGCGTATCCTCGTCAGGCTCGGGCCGGTTCATGCCGAACATGACGCGGAGATCGGCCAGGGGCACGACGCGGCCGCGGACATTGATGAGTCCGCCCACGAAATCGGGAGCATTGGGCACTTCGGTGATGGGCACGAGATCGAGGATTTCGCGCACGCGCCCGGCTTCGACGGCGAAGAGTTCGTCATCGAGGCGGATGGTGAGGGCGGTCATGGATGTGGGCTGGTGGAGCTGGGCGTCGCTCATGCGGCCCTCCCGGTGAGGTTGCGATCGACATAGGATTGGCCGGCAGCCACCAGATGGGCGGTGTCGAGGATGAGCGCGACCGTGCCGTCGCCCAGTATGGTGGCGCCGGAGAAGGACTTGATGGCCGAATGGAGCTTGCTGAGCTGCTTGATGACCGTCTGGTTGTTGCCGATGATCTGATCGACCACCAGCCCCACCCGGCCTTCGCCGGAGGAGACGATGACCACCTTCTGGTGCGGCTCGGGCGCGGCACTGGTGCCGAAGACTTCGCGCAGCCTCAGATAGGGGACGAGCGCGCCGCGGATATCGAGGAAGTTGCGGCCCTTGGCATGGGCCTCAATGCCTTCGGGCAGTTCCACGCATTCTTCCACGGCAGCCAGCGGAATGGTGTAGCGGCCATTGCCGACCCGGACCAGCATGCCATCGATGATGGCGAGGGTGAGGGGCAGGCGGAGCGTCATGGTCGAGCCTTCGCCCGGCCTGCTGGCCACATCGATGGTGCCGCGCAGCCCGTCAATGGTGCGCTTGACCACGTCCATGCCCACGCCCCGGCCGGACAGGGAAGTTACCTCCTTGGCCGTCGAGAAGCCGGGGGCGAAGATCAGGTGATGCAGTTCCTGCTCGGTGAGCTTGGCATCGGGCGTGATCAGGCCGTTTTCCTCGGCCTTGGCGCGGATGCGGGCGGTGTTGAGGCCAGCCCCGTCATCGGTGACGGAAATGGCGACTTCGGCGCCCGAATAGACGGCCGACAGGCGCACCACGCCCTTGGCCGGCTTGCCGGCGGCCAGTCGCTTGTCGGCGCTTTCGAGGCCATGGTCGACCGAATTGCGGATGAGATGGACCAGGGGATCGGCCAGGCGCTCGATCATGGTCTTGTCGAGTTCGGTATCCTCGCCTGTGGTGATGAACTCGATCTGCTTGCCCAGCTCGCCCGAGAGGTCGTGGATCAGGCGCCGGAAGCGGCTGAACAGGGTGCCGATCGGCACCATGCGGATGCCCATGGTGGTGTCGCGCAGCCCGGAGGACAGCCGTTCGAGCTCCTCGGCAATGGTCTTGAGCGCAGTGTCCGAGCTGAGGCTGGCAATCTGGCTCAGGCGTGCCTGGGCGATGACCAGTTCGCCGACGCGATCCATCAGTTCGTCCAGCCGCTCGGCCGGGACACGCAGGGAGGACGCTGCGGCCCGGTCGGCGGTGTCGCCACCGGCAGGCGGTTTTGCCCTGGTGGGCGGTGACGGGGCGGCAGACACGGCCTGCGCCGGATCCGCAGAAGCTGAAGCGGGCGGCGCTTCCGGCGCCTCTGCGGGCGGTGGCGACGCCGCCGCTTCGGGCTCGAGCCGGACCAGGCTCAGTTCCATATTGTCGCGCAGGA
This sequence comes from uncultured Devosia sp., assembly GCA_946481445.1. Next base: position 1,752 of record CAMLOA010000401.1, read on the forward strand.
AGAGGAAGACGTCGTCGATGGCAGCAGTCGGATCCTCGGCCTCGATATCGACGCGCCAGCCGATATGGGGCACTTCCGGATCGAGATCGGCGAGATCGGGGATGCGCCCGGTCAGCGCCGTCACCCTGGTGGGTCCGATTTCCGCCAGCTCGTCGAGCAGGAGGATGGGATTGGTGCCAAAGGCCAGGGAGTCGGCGGGCAGGTAGAATTCAAGCCGCCAGGTGGACGCGGCCCCAGGCTTGGGCGCAGCAGGCCGAGTGGCAGGAGCGGGCGCTGCCGGTTTCGGCGTTGCCGCGGCGGGGCGCGGCACGTCCCCGGCGATGACGGCGCGCAGGCTGGCCAGGATGGTCTCGCCGCCGCCGATTTCGGCGTCCGGCGTTTCGATGAGCAGGTGGATATGGTCCTTGGCGTCGAGCGCCACGCCGATCAGCGCGGCATTGGCCCTGGTCTGTCCCTTGCGCACCTGGTCGAAGGCGGTTTCGAACTCGTGCACGAATTCGGCCACCGCAGTGAAGCCGAACATGGCGCCCGACCCCTTGATGGTATGCAGGGCGCGGAAGGTGGAGTTGATGAGATCGGCATTGGACGGGTCCTGCTCAAGATCGAGCAGCCCGGCCTCGAGCTGGTCGAGCAGCTCGCGCGCCTCCTGGCGGAAAGTCTCGGTCGGATCGGAGAGGTTCATGCGCCCGTCACCTTCTTGATGATGGCCAGCAGCTGATCCTGCTTGAAGGGCTTGACGATCCAGCCGGTGGCGCCGGCTTCCTTGGCCTGGCGCTTGAGCTCATCATCGGACTCGGTGGTGAGAAGGATGATCGGGATGCCCTTGGAGGACGGGTGCTGGCGATATTTCCGGATGAACTCGATGCCGTTGAGCACGGGCATGTTGAGGTCGGTCAGCACGGCATGGACCGTGTTCGACGTGGCGACCTGATAGCCCTCCTGGCCATTGCCGGCCTCGAGCACGTCCAGGCCGGCCCCGGTCAGCGTCATGGCCACCATCTGGCGGATGGAGGCGGAGTCGTCGATCGTCAGAATGGTCTTGGTCATGCTCAGTGTCCTGCTGGCTGGTCGGGTAGGGCGGACCAGAAGGCGCGATGCTCCTGTCCGGGGGAGAGCAGGCCAGTCCCGTCCAGGACAGCCTGCAGCGGCGCCCCCAGGGGCGCGAGCAAAGTCAGCTGCTTGTTGCGCGCAAGGGCGGTTGCCCGCGCGGACAGCAGGGTCTGGACGGTTGTGAGGTCAGCAGCAGACACGGTCTGCGTGTCGACCCAAATATTGGCGTGGGCTTCGATGGCCTCCAGCAGCGCGCCCGCAACATCCTGTGCGGACTTGATGCCTGTAT